>JANYDV010000276.1 GCA_025363505.1 Bacteroidota bacterium | reverse complement strand
CGAAAAAGATGGATGTCGGGGCCAAGAATGACGAATCCTGAGCTGAAACAGCTTGCCAGAGACTATTATGACCTCTCAAAGCCGGGAATCGGTTTTTATGCGCTTATTACCACCTTCACTTCATTTTGGCTCGCTTCGAGTCATACTTTTGATTTTGTGTTATTTCTTCATACGATGCTCGGCACAGCGCTTGTGACTGCCGGTGGTGGTGCGTTGAATCAAGTAATGGAAATTCCTCTTGATGCTCAGATGCGCCGGACCGAAAAAAGACCATTGCCTACCGGGCGGATCTCAAAAACCTCCGGACTTATTTTTGGCGTACTTACTTCCATCATCGGCTCGCTCTATTTGCTGCTTGCAGTTAATAGCTTATCGGCAATACTGGCTATCGCCACACTTGTTGGATATTTGTTTATTTATACGCCGATGAAACGCTCGACTTCCTATGCAACAGTGATTGGTGCGTTTCCGGGTGCAGTACCCATCCTGATTGGTTGGGCGGCAGTGCGAAACAGTATTGATATTGGAGGCTGGACACTATTTGCGATATTATTTTTATGGCAGATACCGCACTTCTTAGCTATTGCATGGATGTACCGCAAAGACTATGAGCGTGCAGGATTGCCAATGCTCACGGTGATAGAGCCTGAAGGAATTTCGGCGGCGCACCAGTCGATTATTTATCTTGTAGCATTGCTCCCGATTAGTTTGTTGCCGACCAAACTCGGCTTGACAGGGAACCTGTATTTTATCGTGGCGCTTATCCTCGGAATTGGTTTTTTGGGGAGTGCCGTATATGTAGTGTTTAAGCGGACGAACTCGGCGGCACGGGTTTTATTGATCGCTTCAATTTTGTATTTGCCGATCTTGCTTGGGTTGATGATCTTCGATGCTCAATAAATAGGAATATGTTATGGAAATGAATGCAACAACAGTTCGGACGTCAGTGAATACGAGTGGTCCAAATCGGAAGATGCTCTGGAGACTACTGATCACGATTGCGACGATGCTTACCATTTCGGTTGTGTATATTATTATTTATCCAAATTTATAACAATGCTCGGCTTATTATACGAACGCGCAAACCTCAACGATACCACGCATGATGGTAAGGAGCTTGTGAACTCCAAACGGTTTGCGTTTATGCTGTATATCGGCTTGACGATTATGTTGTTTGCCGGTCTCTTCGGAGGGTATTTTGTGCTTCGCGGCAACAATGAGATTTGGCCTCCTCTTGGTGCACCGGAAATGAACGTGATGAAGATGTTGCCCTCAATCATATTATTGATCGCTTCGATCTTGAGTTTGCTAAAAGCACGTAAAGAAATGCGCGCCAACCATCTGAGCAGTTATCGGTTCAATGTGACGAGCGGTCTCTTAATATCCGTGTTATTCGTTTTCGCAATGGGCTTGGAATGGTGGCGACTGATTGCAGGCGGTCTTGGGCTCAGCAGTGTGTTCGGCGGGATGTATTTTATCGTCACCGGAGCATTCGCTCTGCATTTTATCGGCGGCTTATATGGGTTGGTACATACTTTAAGGAAATCACGCACTATACCATTTACCACACCCCAACTTGTGGGCTTCAACAACACCCTCTCATTCTATTATCTCATGCTGCTCCTCTGGGCAATTATTGTGCCGCTGATCTATATTAATAGTTAAAAATATCACTCAAAGGTCAGTCATCCCTCTTTGAGAGGGCGATGGTATAAAATCTTTTTTTCAGTCCTGAGGCGATGCTCCCGAAAATTGCTTATTTTTACACATACTCTTTCATCGAAAGGATAGCATTTCTATGAGCACGCAACTTCGTAACCTCGCCCTTGTCGGTCATGCGGCAAGTGGAAAAACAACCCTCGCCGAAAGTATGTTGTTCGTTGCCGGTGCCACAAAACGGCGCGGCACCATCGCTGAAGGCAATACCACCAGTGACTATCATCCCGATGAGATTGCTCGAAATCATTCGATCAATACTTCGCTCCTGAGTTTTTACTCGGGCGGTTTTAAAGTGAACATACTTGATACCCCAGGTTATAGCGACTTTACCGGTGAAGTCCGTTCGGCATTGCACGTGGCTGATACAGCGTTGATCTGCATGAATGCTGTCGGCGGTGTAGAGATCGGCACCGATCAAGCATGGGATTTCTGCGCTCATGATGAAAATTCAATCATTTTTGTCGTGAATAAACTCGATTCACCCGAAGCGCATTGGGATGATCTTATTGAAGAAATGAAAAATCATTTCGGTCATGAAGTAGTCGTGGTCCAATTCCCATATAACACCGGGGTGGGTTTTTGCAAGATCATTGATGTAATGAAGATGAAAATGCTCAACTTCCAGACTGATGGATCCGGTAGTTATAGCGAAGAAGATATTCCTGCTGATGTCAAATTAAAAGCCGATCAATTACATAAAGAGCTTGTCGAGATCGTTGCCGAAAGTGATGACACACTCATGGAAGAATTTTTCTCGAATGATGGTACAATTACCGAAGAGCATTTCTCCGGGGGCATTCATGAATCGCTGGCACATCGAAAACTATTTCCTATCCTTTGTGCCTCTGCAGAGCAAAACATTGGGGTGAAAAGAGTCTTAGAATTTATCACAGCCAATGCCCCTGCACCGGAAGATCATATTGCTGATCTACACGGTTTTCACCCCGAAACATCAAAAGATGTCAGCCTTAATGATGCGCCAAAAGATGCAACGACACTCTTTGTCTTTAAAACATTGAGCGAAGCTCATCTTGGCGATCTCTCGTTTTTTCGAGTCTTTCATGGCGAGCTTCATCACGGACAAGATTTGATGAATGTCTCCAATGGCAAAGCTGAACGTGTAATGCAATGCTTTACCATGCTTGGAAAAAATCGGACTGAAGTGCAGCATGTTGGGCTTGGAGATATTGCCGCTGCGGTAAAACTCAAAGATACCCACACGAATAATACACTCTCCTCAAAATCATTTCCGGTAGTGCTGAAGCCCATTGTGTTTCCTGAGCCGGTGATTACTAATAGTGTTCGAGCAAAAAATAAAGGTGACGAAGAAAAAATTGCACTCGGGTTGCATTCGCTTCACGAAGAAGACCCAAGTTTTGTCATTCGTCAAGATGGAGAATTAGTGCAAACCCTGATCGAAGGGCAAGGTGAGTTGCATTTGGATATTGCAATTAAGCGGTTGAAGGAGCGATATAAAATTGATGTCGATATTGTAGAACCGAAAATTCCGTATCGCGAAACAATCAGAGGGAATGCCGAGACACGCTATCGGCACAAAAAACAATCGGGTGGTTCGGGGCAATTCGGGGAAGTTGCGCTGAAGGTTGCGCCCCAGCCACGAGGCGGAGGCTATGCGTTTGAAGACGCAATTGTGGGCGGAGCTATTTCACATCGTTTTATTCCGGCAGTCGATAAAGGGATTCATGAATTATTGCTTCATGGTCCGCTAGCCGGTTGTCCGGTTGTTGATGTAAAAGTAACACTGTTTGACGGCAAAGAACACGCTGTCGATTCAAACGAAAATGCCTTCAAGACTGCAGGGCGAATTGCATTCAAAGAAGCATTTTTACAAGCAAAGCCCACGCTCCTTGAGCCTGTGTACGATGTAGAAGTAACAGTACCCGAAGATCATATGGGCGATGTGTTGGGCGATATATCGTCGCGACGTGGCAAAGTGCAGGGAATGGAAACCAAAGGTACATTCGAGCAAGTCAAGGCAAAAATTCCCCTTGCCGAGTTGTATCATTATGCCACAAGGCTTCGTTCACTAACCCAAGGCAAAGGCTCGCATCGTCAACGCTTCAGTCATTACGAAGAAGCCCCTAAAGACTTTGCAGATAAGGTGATTAGCGCATACTCAATCCACAGAAGCGGCGAAGAAGAATAATATTATTTGGGGAAATTGTAGGCTTTCCCGATGGGTTTTCACGTTCGCGGGAATGAGAGAGAAATATACCCACTCGACGTGCTAACCATATACCTTAACACCCAAGTGTGCACGAAATAGGGGCAATTTTTTAATGAATTAGATTCTTGGTGGAATCATTATTTGAAACAATCGTTGTCTGTATCGCTACGAATGTTTCATTAGGTATTGACACGGGAATTTTTTGAGTGCTGTTGTTCAAATAGCACATTAATACTTGACGTACAAGACTAAGTTATCAAGCTGCCGTCACGGGGAGCGTTGATCATTTAGAAAAATTTAACTGCTTATACTGACTCGTCACGGGGTCTTAGATAAAGCAGATTCTCTCAAAGTACAGCATCGGGATTGCCCCCTTCGGTGTGTATGACATACAACTGGATATCGAGGATTGTACGGAATAATTTCTGTACCGTCGGAGCATTGTTGCTCCTACTCATACTTACAAGTTCCTTGCAAGCACAGCAATCGGATAATGCGATTGCCCCGAATGCTTGCTACAACATGATGAATGTTGCAGTCAATGCTACGTCCGAACATGAGGTTGTTGTAAAAAACGAAACTGCCGCACCTGTTACTATCTCCTCGGCTGGAATGGTGTGTGGTACCTCCAATTTCCAATTCCAACTTCGAGTGCTGCTTCCGATTATTTTGAACGCCGGTGAACAGGTTGTTCTCGGGAAAGTGAAGTATTCTCCTTTTAGGGCTAACGAGGATTATGTTGGTTATTTAACGATCAAGCACAGCCCAAAGCTTCATTCAGAAGATGGCGAAGTACGAATTCACGGAACAAGCGTTATTGATTCATCACTATTGTTACCTTGTCTCTCAGCTACTCTCGACTCATCAGTATTTGGTCCGGTCATCTATCAAGGCACCGTAGTAAGAACGTTATTTGTGAAGAATAACCTCGATGTAGCAAAAGTCTTGCGTTGTATAGATTTTACTGTCGGCGATAGAGAATCATTTATCGGCATAGGAAATGAATTTCCGATGACCATTTTGCCACATGAGACACGTCAGATCAAGATTGCCTTCAATCCCACTATCAACAACGGAGGCAATGCTAATATTTTTATGTCGCGAGTATTACTCGAACCTATGGATCCGAGCGACGCCTGTAGCCCCGATTTTCAGTTAAACGGTATTGGTGTTCCGGCAACTTTGGGCAATGAGACAATGCTCCTTGATGATACGACCAAAGTGCTTGCAATGAGTAGCCCTGACTTTCAATCAGTGCATCATTTTACATTAAAGAATAGTGGCAGCAGTGCGATTACTATTACGAAAGCTTCCGTAGCACATGGGACCGAGGGGATAGGAGTTCTTGCATTCGCTAGTAAACAACTTCCACTTACTATCGAGCCTGGTGAGAGTTTCACAATAGAAATGGGATACGCAGCACAAGATATGATTGTGCATTACGATAAATTACTTTTTTCTACCAACAAGAATATCACTTTTTCGTATAATCTTCAGGCATTACGGACTCCGTCTTCTTCGGTGCACAGCACAAGTACTGCCGGGAGCACGTTGCAGATCAGTCCGAATCCGTCAAACGGAGTAGTCGATATCACGACAGGGTCTGATTTTATCGGAGATATAGCAATCTACAGCACTGACGGCAAAGTTATTGCCTCACAAAAGAATACAAATTCTTGGCTTTGGAAAGCAACTTCTGAAAGTAATAGACGTATAGTAAATCAAGAATATATTGTTCGTGCCACCGGACGAGATTCTCGCGGGACGCCGATCTCGCTATCGGGAAAATTAATACTGTTGGCATATTAATAAGTTTGAGCTGTGAGCTACTATTGTTGTATGGGTTAGTGATTGGTAGTATTATTACAGCTTGAAGGCGCAGGCTTCTCATTTGGGGAGCCTGCGTTTTTTTATGGAGTTTTTTGTGATAGCACTTCCGAGCGCTAATAGTTGTTAACACGACCCTAAAGCTACTATTTATGACTACTTCGAAACGTTCAAATCGTTTGCTCTGGGCAGCACTTGCCGCCGCATTACTCGGTATTGGTATCTTTGCGCTCAATGACTGGCTCCATTCTCAAGAGCTGAAAACCCCGACTCGTGAACTCCCAAGTTATGGGGCTATCCCTCCGTTTGTTCTTACTACACAGGACAGTATGAGCTTTGGTTTACAACAACTCAACGGCAAGATCTGGGTTGCCGATCTGATCTTTACTAATTGCGCCGGTACGTGCCCGATGCTTAGTACTCGGATGGCAGCGATCCAAGAATCGCTTTCGAAGATCGGAACAGATGTCCAACTGGTCAGTATCAGCGTCGATCCGAACAATGATACACCAGAAGTACTAAAAGCATACGCGAAGCATTATCATGCTGACCCAAAACGTTGGACGTTTCTCACCGGGAAGGTTGCGACAATCTACACGGTTGCAAAAAATGGATTTCATTTAACACTCGACTCTGCCCACGCTGATATTCACGAACCGATCACTCATAGCGAACGCTTGGTGTTGGTCGATAAAACAGGAAATATAAGAGGCTACTACAACGGCACTGAAGAAGACTCGCAATCAAAACTTCTTACTGATATTGGTGATCTAATCAGAGGAGAAAAGAAATAATGACTGTATATGATTTGCCGATAGTGAATGCGGCACTTAACGCTACGGCAACAATATTGCTTCTCTTTGCTCGTAATAGTATTAAAAAGCGTGAGATTGAAACGCACAAAAAAATAATGATTGCGGCATTTATTGTTTCGGTTTTATTTTTGATTTGCTATGTGATCTACCATGCGAATGTCTTAAGCGTCCCATTCGTTAAGCCGGAGTGGTTCAGACCGATCTATCTCACACTTTTACTGACTCATGTTGTTCTTGCCGTCACGGTGCCGGTATTTGCCGTCATGTCTCTTCGGCTTGGCTTGAAGCGTGAAGACGCCAAACATCGGAAGATCGTAAAATATGCATATCCGATCTGGCTGTATGTTTCGATTACCGGAGTAATTATTTATTTATTACTCTATCAGATCTTTCCCCAACAGGTTGGCTAAAAACTATGGAGGAGCATCCACATACGACTCGATATAATACACACCCGCCATTACCATTCGGGATGAAATTGGTACTTCGCTCATTATGGCGCGGTTGGAATAAACTTTGTCCTGTTTGCGGACAGGGGAAGATGTTCCGAACGTTCTTCAATATGAATCAAACTTGCCCAACTTGTGGTGTGCGCTACGAACGCGAAAGCGGCGAGTACGTTACGTCGATGTATATTAGTATCGTGATAACCGAAATCTTGTTTGTGATTTTCTACCTTATCCTCAATTATGTATTTGAAGCCTCGACCTGGCTCATGGTTGGTATCTTAGTGCCGTTTAATGGGTTGTTCGTAGTGTGGTTTTATCCTCGATCAAAAAGCCTTTGGGCAGCGGTTCTCCATCTGATGGGGGGATTATATCAGGATCAATAATTGTTTGGTATCTTATGAAAAACTCGAAAAATATTCTTATTGGTTGTTCTTCGTTGGTACTAATGTGTCTGGCATCTTCGGTGCTTGCTCAGTCGTGTCCAATGTGTAAAGAGTCAATGACCAATGCGGGTCAAAAACTCTCAGAAGGGTTTTATTATAGTATTATGAGTATGGCTTTTTTGCCGATGTCACTGGTTGCAGGCGGTGCTGTGTTTGTGATTCGCTCATCATATATCAAGCGTCATCCTGAGACGAAGTTATCTACTATCGGTATCATCCGTGAAGTTGTTAAAGGTCGTTTCAGAAAAGATGATTAAGCTCAAAGCTTAATTTTCTAAATGAAATCGTGATTGCACTCCTCGGATATCCTCTAATTTTTTTCCGATTAATGTACTTTCTTTGAGCAATGAATGAAGCTGGTCTTCATCAATGTCTCCATTTAATTGTATCCGAAGTTGAATCAGTTGCTTCTCGAGCGATTCTCGGGAGATGATGGCACAACTCTGATGTGTAGCTAAGCGAACCTCTTCGCGAATCTCATCAATTGATAACTCCGCATCGACCCACTCCCCACTGATCTGAATTGGAGCGGCGGCAGAGTCGATAATTAAATTTTTCGCCACGGGATCATCCTCAAATTGTGATACTAGTTCAGAGGCATTGAGCGGCGTTCCAAATTCCTCAAATTTACTAATTGCTACTTGAATGATGGATTTTACTATTTCATTTTCTAATAACGTAAAATCAAAATCCATTTCGATCGAAGCACGATAGGCAGTTTCAGTATCTTCGATGAATGATCGAACCAGTAATTTCTCCGCAGGTGTTGGCGGAGCGCTCGGGAGAGAATAAGAAAGCATTTCACCTTCTTCAGGTGGCGGAGTAGGATGCGACGGAGCTAAGCGTTCTTCACGCTCGCTGATACGACGTTCTGCGGCTTGATCGCTGCTAAGAATTTTCTTGAGCTCGGTTAAGATTGTTGATTCGAGCAAGCGAAATTTTTCTGCAATACGCCTGACGTAAAATTCTCGTTTGATCGGGTCAGAGACTTTTGCGATCGTTGTTACAATCGAGCGAATAGCTCGTGCAGACTTTTCCGGTGTATCAAATTCTCCGGCTTCTTTGAGAAGTCGAGTTTTCGATTCCACAAAAGAGGTTCTTCGATCGAGCTGTTCGGCAAACGCCTCGGCTCCGTTTGCTCGGATAAATGAATCGGGGTCTTCGTTACCCGGCAATGCCACGGTAGTAATATCGAAGTCAGCAACAAGTGCTAATTCGATTCCTCGCAACGACGCATTTTTCCCGGCTGTATCAGCATCGAACAGTAATACTATTTGCTTGGTAAAGCGACGAAGTACATTTAGCTGTTCGGTTGTGAGCGAAGTGCCGCTGGCGGCAACAACATTCTCAAAACCTGCTTGTGAAAGTGCAATGACATCGGCATAGCCTTCAACCAAGATCGCAAAATCCTTTTTACGTATTGCATCTTTTGCTTGAAAGAGTCCGTAAAGAATCTGGGATTTATGATAAAGCGCAGTTTCCGGGCTGTTGACATATTTCGCAAATTGCGAGCCGGTTGCCGGCGTATTTGTCGGAAGTACCCGACCGCCAAACCCAATGATCTTTCCTGTTGCTGAGGTGATGGGGAAAATAATCCTCCCGTGAAAACGGTCATAGTGCTCACCGCTGTTTCCGCGAGAAATAATACCTGCTTGCTCGAACAATTGCAATGAAGACGCTGATCGTTGGGACGATGAAAGGAACGAAGCACCACCGTCGGGTGCATAGCCCACAGCGAAGCGTTTTAGCGTCTCATCATTAAATCTCCGTTCTCGTAAATATTGATAGGCAACAGTACCTGCATCGCTCCGAAGAGCACGATAGCAATGTGCGGCATAGTCTCGGCATGCATTAGAGAGTGCTTCGGTCTGGTCTTGCTGGTCTTTGTTTAGAGGTCGGTCGGTTGGCGAATATTCAATGCCGGCTTGTTTGGCAAGTCGTTCGAGTGTCTCGGGAAACGTGAGTCCCTCGAGCTTCATTAAAAAGGAAAAGACATCGCCACCTTCGCCGCATCCAAAACATTTATAAATGCCTTTATCGTCAAGGACATTGAACGACGGGGTTTTTTCGCTATGGAAGGGGCATAGCCCAAGATAATTTCGACCGCGTTTACGCAGCCGAACATGAGCCCCGACAACATCAACGATGCTGACGGCACTTCGCACACGTTCTACAATATCATCGGCGTTGCGCATTGTCAAAAAAGAAAATCCGCCGGTAACAGTTTGTGTTACTCGGCGGATTGCATAACAGTTATTGTCTGAGGATTATTTCTTGATAGTATCAAATTTTACTATCGTTGTATCTTTTACTAAAACTGGGGCATCGCCATCAGTGGGTATTTTGATGGTCACTTCGCCGTCTTTGAAGACCGTCTCATACCATCCGAGGGGTTTCTTTGCCGGTCCTTTGGTCGCTTCACCCTTGAGCGAAAACGTTGATCCGTGACACGGGCAATTGTAAAGCCCACCATTTTTTGCGTCGTAGGTTACTTCGCAACCTTTATGAGTGCATTTGATATCAACAGCATTGAATGTACTTTCGCCGGTACGGACAACGAGAATATTTTTATCGAGTTCTTCGATATCAAGATGATAGGCTCCGCCAATGGTTTGTAGTTCAGGGAGATCAACAAGCATCAACGGTACTTCGCGGATATTGCCAAGTGCGTGGGGAAGTGGTGATGCTTTGATCGTTGCGATCTCAAGCGTGTCAAGGAGTGAAAGTCCGGCAATCACACCAAGACCAGTCAGACAACTCTTTTGAAAAAAATCTCTTCTGTTCATTGTCGTAGATGAATTAGATGGTCTTCTCTTCGGAATATTTTCCGAACCTGAGAGTGATAAAAACCCCGCCACCGTGATAAAAAGTCCACGAGTTAAACGGGGTTTAAAAACGAATTTAGTTCATTGCCGAGAGCAACCGGTAGTATGCATCTTTTGCAAGGGTATAGGTCGGCTCGAGTTCGAGCGCCACTTGATACTCATCAAGTGCTTCAAACCAATCGCCGCGGCGCTCCAATATTCTTCCGAGATTATAGTGCGGAAAGTGTGGTGTGGCGTAGCGTTTTGCTTTCATGGCGAGCTCGAGAAAAGGAATCGCTTCATCGGTGTCACCTCGTTGAATGAGATATGCGCCAATGTCATTATATGGATTCCCAAAATCGGGGTCGATATCTATTGCCATTTTACATTCTTCGATTGCGAGTTCATAGTCGCCAAGGAAACTATGAGCCCACCCAAGGAATGTATATGCTTCGGCTGTCGGGACTTCGGAGATCGATGCTTCATAGTTTTCGATCGCCTCATCGAGCCTTCCTGCCATCTGCAGTTTATAGGCACGCTGCAAGTACTCTTGCGCTTTCTCCTTTGGGGAGAGGTCTTCAATGTTTAGAGTTTTCATAATTGCTCACCTCCGTGGCTATATAATGATACGAATGTGAACGCCCGCTGTTTCTGAGCCGCGTTATCTCGGAGTTCGTATCTCGTACTATCACTTACAAGAAGAACGCTCGAGATGGTTTTGGTATGACAGCTGCTCCTATAATATATACTTCCAATCTTCATTTCCGTTACAGTTTTTTTGAAGTATGAAGTTTAATTAATCTTTCGACTTGTTCGTGCGGCGATCTCTGAAAGGATAATAGCAGAGCTCATCGCCACATTTAACGATTCTCCGTTCCCGATCTTTGGAATGGTGATCTCACGATCAGCAATACCAGAAACCGCTTTGCTCACGCCGTGAGCTTCGCTACCGAGTACTATCACTATCTTGCCACTAAAGTCCTCCCTATATAAAGAACCCGCATCGCGAGATAATGTTGTAGCCAAAATTTTATGACCTTTCTTTTTGAGCGCCGAAAGTGTTAGAGAAAGATTATCAGTCGTTTCACACTGAACCGAAAATATTTCTCCTTGTGATGCTCGAAGCGTTTTTGAAGCATACGGATCAGCCGAGCCCTCACCAATAATAATTCGTTCGATGCCGAACCATGCCGCAGTACGGATGATTGTGCCAACATTACCGGGGTCTTGCACAGCATCAAGTGCAAGAATATGATTCGTGACCGAGGTGTTGGTACTGGGTTTGATTGCAATAAGCGCAAAAACCCCTTGTGGCGATTTTGTGTCACTAATACTTTCAGATTGCTTCGCACTTATTGCGACAATCGCAGTCTTATTTTTATAGACAGCACTCACAAGTTCGGCTTGCGTTTCGAGGACTTCATGAGTCAGATACACGGTTCGAATATGGGATGGTGCAGTTTCGAGCGCACGTTGGAGCAGATGGGGACCTTCGATTACAAACGTAGCAGTGACCTTACGCTCACTAGACTGGCGTATCAGGGCTTTCAAGTGGTCGGCTTCACTTCGAGCTAGCGGAGGGGGCACACTCCTCGTTGCGCGCATCGTTGTATTGTGGCTCAACGTTTTTTTGTTGTAGTCTTCGAAGCTGGTTTCTTTGCGACTGTAGTTTTAGCAAGTTGTTGTTTGTTTAATAAACTTGCTTTAATAAATTCTCTGAATAGAGGGTGTGCTTTGGTAGCACGGCTCTTTAATTCGGGATGAAATTGCCCGGCGATGAAGAATGGATGCACCGAATGTGGAAGTTCGATCATCTCGACGAGCTTGCCATCGGGCGAGACGCCGCCCAAGATCATTCCATGCTCCTCGAGGGTCTGTCGGAATTCGTTATTGACTTCATAACGGTGGCGATGACGCTCGTTGATGAATTGATCGTGATATATTCTATTCGCAAGTGTGCTTTTCTTTAAGATGCAAGGGTAGCTACCGAGGCGCATTGTTCCGCCTTTGGTTGCTACTTTCTTCTGATCGAGCATCAGGTCGATCACATTTTGTTTTGTCTCAACAAATTCACTGGAATTTGCATGTTTGAGACCACAGACGTGTCGGGCATATTCGATCACAGCGCATTGTAAGCCAAGACAAATCCCGAAAAAGGGAATCTTGTTTTTACGGACATATTCTATCGCCTTGATCTTTCCCTCAACGCCACGCGAGCCGAAGCCCGGAGCGACAAGCACGCCATCAATATTCTTAAAAAACTGTGCGATGTTCTTTGTATCTTCAAGTTGCTCTGCGCTGATCCAGACAAGCTCGACCCGAGCATCGTTTTCGGCACCGGCATGAATAAATGCTTCGCTGATAGATTTATAGGCATCAGCAAGCTGAACATACTTCCCAACTAACCCGATACGGACAGTATTCTTCGGACGCTTCACTTTCTCCACATACTTGCGCCACTTGGTCAGATCAAGTTTCCCTCCGGCTTTGAGGCCGAGCTTTTCGAGTATGATCTGATCGACTTTTTCTTGTGCAAAGGTTAGAGGTATTTCGTAGATCGTGTCGGCATCGCGTGCTTCGATCACGGCGCGTGGATCGACATTGCAAAACAAGCCAATCTTTTCTCGGATTGCTTTATCTATATGCACTTCGGTACGGCAGACAAGCACATCAGGCTGAATACCGATCTCAAGTAATGTCTTGACCGAATGCTGTGTGGGTTTGGTCTTGATCTCACCTGCGGTCGCAATGTATGGCACCAACGTCAGATGAATCGATAAGCAATGTTGCTTGCCAACTTTTATCATCAAC
>JANYDV010000274.1 GCA_025363505.1 Bacteroidota bacterium | reverse complement strand
CGCCTTATGCGGATGGATTGTATTTTGTTCGCCTCAGTGGCAAGGCAGAACCGCGCACAGCAACGATACTGGTTCGAAAGTTTTAAAAAATATTTGAATAGAATCAATGCCTCGATACACGTTTGTATCGAGGCATTTTTTGAATATATTATTAAGAATGCTTGTTGGTTTATCTTCTATGAATATATTTTTTATTGGTATCTGTGGTACGGCGATGGGTAATGGCGCGTTATTATTGCGCGAGTTGGGATATGAAGTCGCAGGCTCGGATGAGAGTGTCTATCCACCGATGTCAGATTTGCTTGCCGCCAGCGGTATTCGCATTTATAATGGTTACGATGCATCACATATTGAATCGGCTCACGCTGATCTCGTGGTGATAGGCAATGCAATGAGTCGCGGTAACGTCGAAGTGGAATATACACTTTCCAAACGTCTCGAATATATTTCTCTTGCCGAACTGCTGAAGCGGTTTGTCATTAAGGGCAAAGAATCGATTGTTGTTACAGGGACTCATGGGAAAACGACGACATCGTCACTTGCTGCTTATACATTTGAAGTTGGCAGTTTAGAGCCGACGTTTTTGATCGGGGGCGTGCCGGAAAATTTCTCTCGCGGCTATCAAGCAAGACCGAATAGCAATATCGTAATTTTGGAAGGCGATGAATATGACACAGCTTTTTTTGATAAGCGGTCAAAGTTTTTGCATTATCTTCCAACGACACTTATAATTAATAATATCGAGTTCGATCACGCGGATATTTTTTCTTCGCTCGATGAGATCAAGTTGTCTTTTAAGCGGTGTACCTTACAAGTGCCGAGCAATGGTGTGATTATTGCAAACGGTGATGATGCGAACGTTCGAGAAGTCATTGCTGATTCGATTGCGCCGGTTATTACCGTTGGTCTTTCGACTGAATGTACTGTCCGCGCCGAGCATATCCTCTACGGGGACGCATCGACCACTTTCGAGTTGGTATATGACGGAAAAAATCTTGGTCGAGTAGAGCTTGCTCTGCTTGGCGAATTTAATGTGCGCAATGCACTGGCTGTAATTGTTGCGGCGACGCATCACCACATTCCGCTTGCAAAAATATTGCTTGCATTGGTTTCGTTTAAAAATGTAAAACGTCGTCTCGAATTTAAAGGCGTCTTCGGCGGAGTGAAAGTATATGACGACTTCGCACATCATCCGACAGCTATAGCCGGGACCCTGAAGGCATTACGTGCCAAACACCCACATGAGCGACTGATAGCGATCTTCGAACCGCGCTCGAACACCACTCGAAGAAATATTTTTCAGAAGGAATTGGCATCATGTTTTGCCGATGCTGATGTTGTGTTTATCTCACAGATAGCCCGATTACATTTGCTTGCCGAAGACGAACGCCTCGACACAACGCAAGTAATGAATGACCTGCGCGCAGCGGGCAAAGAAGCATTCTATCTCGAAGATGCAAAGACGATAAGCGACACTGTTGCGAATATTGCAAAAGAGGGTGATGTGATTATCGTAATGTCGAATGGCAGTTTTGGCGGGATACATCCGATGCTCAAAGAAAAACTATCGAAAGCATAAGTGAAGCAGATATTCTTCTGAGCTCAGGGACGACAATGTTTCTGTCTTCTTTATTCACAATGATATTCTTGAAATCGTGTTGATCACCATCTCCGGTGTAATATCCACCATACATTTAAAATGTCCTTTGGGACAATGATCAGAACCGATGGTCGTGCAAGGACGGCAGGAAAGTATTGTGTTCTCGATGACAATAGCATCTTTAGATCGCGGCATAAACCCAAATTCGCGCACTGTGGGGCCGAAGAGTGAAATAGTTTTAATTCCCACCGCTGAGGCGAGATGCATTAACCCCGAATCATTTGTGATTGCCAGAGTGCATGAAGCAAAACGAGACGGGAGTTCTTCGAGAGTGAATGCACCACAATAATTTGTTGCCTGTTGAGCCGTAAACTCCTTGACGATAGAATCTCCAAGCGCCTTCTCTTCTTGTGAACCGTGAACTTCAATCGTGTAACCATCTTTGATTAGAGCGCTCGCCACTGCAATAAAATATTCCGGGAGCCAACGTTTGTTCCAATGTTTCGAGCCGGGTATAATTGCAATTTTCCGTTGCTGGTCAATGGCGGTCTTGATTGCGGGAGCATTTCCCTCGTCTTTGACTCCGAGATCTTTCGCCGTTTCGAAATAGCGACCGATAGTGTCAGGAGTATTTTTGAGAAAATTAATTTTAAAATTTACAAGCAGCCACCTCCTTAGCGATCTTTTTTGGATTATATCAATCTCGGTATGAGGTAATATACGTAAGACTTTTGATCGGAGATTATTATGGAGATCAAG
>JANYDV010000266.1 GCA_025363505.1 Bacteroidota bacterium | reverse complement strand
GTCATAGCGATTGTCAAACGTAAAGACATCGTCGGTATGAGTATACTCTAATAGAGGTGAGTTATTATAATATGCACCGCTCCCATTATCTGCATAGACAGCAAAATATGCTCCCGCTTCAGCGGTCTTACTATTATTTGTCTGATCATAGTCATAACCATTATACTCGATCCATGCATCGAATTCGAGATAGACTTTGTCTTTGGGTCCGCTGTATGCAGAGGCGTCCATCGTGGGCGAGTAGATATAGTCCTGATCACAATCATAAAGATTAAAGACCCACGAACCATCATAATCATTTGCGCCGGCTTTCGACCAATAACTCCAATTATAGCCGTTACCACCGCCATAATAATTATAGTAACTGTTCCATCCGTTTGCCGGGACATACCCTTCGTCAAAACGTTCGGACATGAGTGTATTAGTGACTACTGCCGAAGCGGAAGTAGCACTGAGCATCAAGAGCCCGACGACGATAAGCAGAGAAATTCTGCGAAGTAATGATTTAGTAATGTTAGTATTCATAATAGTATAGTTGATATCTAAAATTTTGCCGAAAATAGCAGGTGGGGGACACGGGAGCTATTTTTCATCAAAATAACATAATGGCACACCAATGTGCCATTAAGGGTTACGTTATGTTCGAGGGTAGACACAAACGTAAGATCTCTGACAGTATAAACAATTGGGAATCCCAAAAGTTACAATGTATGGGATTAAATATAAAATATATTTGCTCCCTAACATTAGGACACAAAAAAAGCCCCGTTTGTAACAAACGGGGCTTTTTATTCTCTTTAATGAGAAATTTTTTATCTAATTCAGCTCTTCTTGAACGCGTATCTGACGACGCGAAGCACGTTGGAGCTTCATTTTATTCGTTATTGACGGCTTTTCGAATGCCATCCTTCTGCGAAATTCACGCAAAATGCCGGCACGCTCGTATTTTTTCTTAAAACGTCGAAGTGCGCGATCGATCGGCTCGTTGTCTTGAATAATGATTCCAATCACTCTGAGATTCCCCCTTTACTGTAAATTATAGTTACGAAATGCGTTTATTGTAACAAAAAGTTTTCGAGCAATTTCTTCTCGCCTACACGGTCGAAGTTCACAATGATAGCATGACGTCCGCTTCCTGTGATTTCTTTCGAAACGACCGAGCCCATATCATCCCATTCTTTATGATAGACTGCTTCGCCAATCGCATAAATGCGCTGCGGCGTGTATTGAGTGCATTCAGAAGCGCTCAGGTTTGCATGAGCTTTCGGCTTATCATTCAACATTGCGGTGAGATTCACCAGCATCGTATTATGACATTTGGTACACCGTACCCAAAGATTATCACTCTGACGCTCGCCTGTAATCGGATCAATCGGCTGTGGTTCTTCCCCTGCAGCCTGGGTCCTTGCTTCACCGACAATCTCTTTACGAGCAGTCTTGGTGCAATCAGAACAGAGCATCAAGCCCGTGATATATTTCATCCGTCGGCGTGTACGCCCGCGAGTAGCTTTCTTCGGCTTCTCTTCAGTTGTTTTTGCTGTCTTTGCCACGGCTCGTTTAAAATGTATTATATTTGTTCAACAGCTTTTCAGCTCTACTTGTCATTTCTGACAAACTCCAACTGCCGTCTTGTATGCGCAGCCGAAGATTCCTTGCCTCAAAGTTATCCACAAAGCTAAGAATACAAATATACGAAATCTTTTGACTCTTCCCAAGAAAACTGAATATTAATATTATCGAGTCAATGCACCTGCTCAATGACAATGTTGGCTAAATCATTAATTTATATTTAGTTAGAGAAAACTAACTACCCCAGTCTCTTGGGTAACGGAAGTCAACATTTATTGTGCGCTGCCCGATCTTTGCGATGAGAGGGGTCATACGCTTGTATTGAGATCTGGCAATCATTTTCTTTATTTTTTGGAGGAGTTCGAATGAAAATCCGTGCTCAAAAAGCTCCGATTCTGATAACACACAA
Organism: Bacteroidota bacterium; assembly: GCA_025363505.1. Lineage (GTDB taxonomy): Bacteria > Bacteroidota > Ignavibacteria > Palsa-1295 > Palsa-1295 > JAFDZW01. The sequence continues at coordinate 40,574 of JANYDV010000266.1, read as the reverse complement.
TCAACCATATAGTATAAAAGCCTATCTACGACCGGATAGCTGATACCCATCTCTTGCTCATCGGTTTGTCCTGCCCAAAGATCTGCGCTCGGAGCTTTATCAATAATCGAATCCGGGACCCCCAATGCCTTAGCCAGTTGCCATACTTGCGTTTTATAAAGATCGCCAATGGGATTGATAGCACTGGCATTGTCTCCAAACTGTGTTGTATATCCGAGCAAGCCTTCGGTCTTGTTCGATGTGCCTAATACTAATGCCCCCAGTTTTGCCGAGCGGTCATAAAGAACAATCATTCGCGTCCTTGCCATAATATTGCCGCGACGAAGATTATTCATATCAGGGTTCGATATGAATAGAGGCTCAACGATGGGGGTGATTTCGACAACTTCGACGCTACAACCGAGCTTAATGACTACTAACTCTGCATCAGTAAGACTTGCCGGACTGGAAGTAGTATATGGCATCATTACACAATGAACATTCTGGGCGCCAAGCGCACGTACCGCAAGATATGCTGACACAGCCGAATCAACACCTCCCGACAACCCGACAACAACTTTTTGAAAACCAAATCGGCGGACTTCGTCACGCAAAAAAACATCGAGAATCTGTAATGTTTGCTCGACCGGCAATACGAGGGGATTATGCTCTGCAAGATTCATCGCTATAATTATATGAGCGCCGCAAAAGCATGTTTCATTCGCTTTACCCCTTCGATAATATCGGCTTCGGATGCCGCAAAAGAGAGACGAATGTGATTGGAATCGCCAAATGCATCTCCGGCAACAAGCGCAAGCCCCTCACTTTCGAGCAAAAATTCACAGAGATCGAATGCACCGGCTATTGTTTTACCTTTCGGAGTCTTCAGACCACTATAAGAAGACACATCAAAAAATACATAGAACGCACCTTGTGGTTGCGAAAAGAAAATACCCGGAATCTCCTGTAATAACCCAACTACCAGATCGCGACGTTTTTGAAAAGCTTGTCTCATCATCTCAACCGACTCTTGGGGTCCGCTGATAGCTTCGATCGCAGCCTTCTGGCTGATCGAGCTGGGATGCGATACTGCTTGTGACTGCAAACGGATCATCGAGTCTATCACCCATTTCGGTCCGGTAGCATAGCCAAGCCGCCATCCGGTCATTGAGTACGCTTTCGAAAGTCCGTTGACTGTTATGACTTGATCGGCAATATCTTCACAAGAGCCTAACGAGTAATGTGTATGTCCGTCGAATAATAATTTTTCGTACAACTCATCAACCAACACCAGCAGCCCAGTTTCTTTGATGATTGGAACAAGCGCGAGAAGATCTTCTTTCGAATACATTGCACTCGTAGGGTTGAGTGGTGTGTTGAGCATCAACAACCTCGAGCGCGAAGTAATAGCCTCTTGCAATTTTTTCGGGCTCAGGAGCCAATTCTCTTCTTGGGTTGTCTTAATCACCACAGGAGTCGCTTCGGAAAGCCTTGCAATAGCTTCATAGCTCGCCCAAAAGGGCGATGGAATGATGACTTCATCACCTTCTTCGCAGACTGTAAATAATGCATTGCTCAGCGCATGCTTGCCGCCTGAAGTTATGATCACTCGATCGGCAGTAGTTTGAATTTGGTTGTCATTGCGAAATTTTTGCGCAACCAGTTCGCGGAGCTCCGGAATGCCTTCAGCAGGAGTATATTTCGTAAAATTTTCTTCGATCGCACGGATTGCCGCTTGCTTGATATTCTCCGGCGTCGGAAAATCCGGTTCGCCGGTCGAAAGACTGATAATCGACCGACCTTGCTTTCGCAGTTGGGTTGCGAGCGCCGCAATGCGAAGCGTCGGCGAGTCTTCGACGTGGTCCAATCGTTTGGCAATGCGTTTTTCTACTTCTGTCATCATCATATCTTCACAAGTATTTATTTGTGCCGGTGGTGGCAGAATATTTATTACGAAGCGCCAACTGTACACATTGTGGTACAAAGCTTGAGACATCACGCCCGAAGCGAGCAATCTCACGGATGATCGTCGAGTTTAAATAAGTATAGCGTTCGTTCGGCATAAGGAATACTGTCGAAATATCTTCAAGCTTCCGGTTCATCAATGCCAACTGAAATTCGTATTCAAAATCGCTAAGAGCTCGAAGTCCACGGACAATTGCGACGGCTTGCTGTTGATGTGCATAGTCCACCAACAAACCGCTAAATCCTTCAACAGTGATATTCGTATTGTTTGGGAATAGCTCGGCAATTGCCTCGTTGCAAAGTGTTACTCGTTCTTGTTCGGTAAAAAGGGGTGATTTGGTACTATTGGTAGCAATGGCGATGATCACTTCATCGAACAACTCGCCAGCACGAGCAATCACATCAAGATGACCGTTGGTAATCGGGTCAAACGTCCCGGGATAGATCACTCTCCGCGTTTTCTGATGCGTTACTACTGCCACGTAATCGTAAAAAAGTAAAATGTGCCTCTCCTGCAGCACGCTCCCGTATCAACTCAGCCGATTCGGGAAGTTGTAAGGTGCTGCCGCTTCGATGCTCAATAATAACAATGGAATCGGGAGTTAAGAGCCTTGAGTCAAATATCTGCCTCGGCAGGACATCTGCCAGATTTGGGTCGTCATACGGAGGGTCGGCAAAAATGACATCAAACGAGTCGGACGCTAAAGAAAGCCATTTATAGACATCAGAACGAACAATCTGAAGTTCTGTACCGATACCAAGATTCATTGCATTCAAATTGATCGTCGAAATTGCTTGCGGTGCTTTTTCGACACACACCGCCGAACTGGCACCACGACTAATAGCTTCCAAGGCAAATGCACCGCTACCGGAAAAGAGATCAAGCACTCGAGCATCCTCGAACTCAATCATATTCACGAGCATATTAAAAAGTGTCTCGCGAGCACGATCAGCTGTCGGGCGAGTTTGATCGCCTTTGGGTGCTTGAAGCGTTCTGCTTTTATAAATCCCGGAAATTATTCGCATCAATATAACTTCAGATAAGGCTCCATTTTTTTATATTTCTGATCACCAATACCTTCGACATTCATCAACTCATGTAAGTGTCGAAATTTTCCGCGATTAGTGCGGTACTGCACAATTCGAGAAGCCATTTTTTCGCCAATACCGGGAAGCTGCTGAAAAGTAGCACTATCGGCAGTGTTAATAGCAATCGAATGTTCGATGAGATTCAATTCTTTTTTCGACTTGCTCGTGAGTCGAATATGCTCCTGGTGATCAAGCGAATCTTCCGGAATCCAAAACCGCAACGAATCCTCAATCACAGCTCTCTTCGAAAGCAGGGCAAACACGCTGTCATTCGTGTGTTGAATCGAGCGCTCATCCTCAGAAATCGTTTTCGGAAAATACTCGCGAACAATATATGAGCCACCACGATAGAGCAACGCAGCAATACCAAGACCAAGAAAAAACAATGCCGATCGAAATTCCTTCGGCGTAAAGAAACGAGAAGAGAGCGTTTTTACACGCTCTCGAATATTCTGAATTATATCACTGAATCGCGCCATCGTTTCGGATTATCGTAGCGCTTCAAATATACAACAATATCGCCGCAAGTTAAGAGAACATTGAGCGAAGATTATTAAATACCCCCGCTTGCTCACTTCTTTTATGCGACTTTGATTTAGAGGCTGCTGACTTTGGACTTTCTGCTTTCACGCCGGAGCTAAAATTATCTTCCTGTGCTAATTGCTCGATCAACTGGCGTTCGGTCTTGCTAATCTTTGCAGGTGTAATGATATGGACTCGTACAAGTTGGTCGCCGCTGCCATTGCGATTTAAATGATGAATACCTTTATCTCGCATTCTCAGTGTCGTACCGGATTTGATACCACCCTGAATTTTAAGCAACGCTCTTCCGGTCAAGGTCGGCACTTCAACTTCTGCCCCGAGTGCCGCTTGAGGGAAAGTAATATCGAGATCGAGGATAACGTCATCACCGTCACGCACAAAAATATCATGCTCAAGCTCTTCTATCACCACAATCGCATCACCGGCTGGTCCACCCCTACGCCCTGCATGACCCTGCGTATTCATGGTTAAATAATTTCCATCACTGACGCCTGCAGGAATTTTGACCTTAAGCGTGCTCTCTTCTTGCACCCGACCTTCGCCGTGACAGGATGTGCATTTGTCTTTGATGATCGAGCCTGTACCATTACAGGTTGGGCAAGGACCTACATTGACAAACTGCCCAAAGCCCATTGACCGTACTTGGCGTACTTGACCGGCACCGCCGCAAGTTTGACAAGTTTGTACACTTGAGCCCGTTTTTGCGCCGCTTCCGCTACAGGTTGAGCATTTACGGAAGTGTTTCACTTTGATTGTTTTCTCTACCCCAACAGCGATCTCTTCAAGGGTTAATCCTAAACGAATTTGTAGATCGGAGCCACGTTCGGGTCCTGCCTGAGTACGCCCGCCACCACCACCACCAAAGAATGTATCGAAGATACTTCCTCCGCTGCCACCACTCATTCCCGAAAAAATATCGGAGAAATGACTAAAAATATCCTCAGGGTTTTGCGAATGTCCGTAATCTGTATTACGCATACCTTGATGACCAAATCGATCGAAGCGAGCACGCTTATCAGTATCACTCAAGACCTCATAGGCTTCTGCGGCTTCCTTAAACTTTTCTTCTGCTTCGGCATTCCCCGGATTACGGTCAGGATGAAATTCCATCGCCATCTTTCGGTATGATTTTTTTATCTCATCGGCAGATGCCGATTTCTCGACTCCTAAAATTTCGTAATAATCTCTCTTCATATCCTATTTAATCTTCGTCTGGTGTTTTGGCAACAATGACTTTCGAGTGTCTCAGCACCGTTTCATTCATCTGATAGCCTTTTTGTACTTCTGTTGTAATGGTCCCCGGTTCAACATCGGTGCGGGCCTCTTCCATGCGTGCATCATGCAAATGCACATCAAATTGCTTGCCAACCGATTCGATTGGTTTGACAAAATGTTTTTCTAATATCTTTTGAAAATTCTTATAGATCAATTCTACCCCATCAGAAATAGGGTTGCGTTCTTCGGGCTTTACAAAAGATAATGTACGCTCAAGGTCATCGACCGTCGGGAGCAAATCTGTTATCAAACGTTTATTTGCTTCAAAAATCAGTTGAATCCGTTCTTGCTCATGGCGACGACGCATATTCTCAATTTCTGCGGTTCGACGTAGAATTAAATCTTTTGCGTCCGTAAGCTCGGCTTCAAGTTTCTCTATTCCAGTTTCATCACCTGTCATCTCAGGTGTGAGCTCTGTCTCGGTATGTTGTTCTTCCGACATTACAGTGTTTACTATTCGTTTAAGTTTTTCGATCATAAGATCTTACGAGAGCGATGTCAGTGCTTTGCTCATCGCGCTGGCTACATATTCAACAACCGGTGTTACGCGTGCATAGTCCATTCGTTTCGGTCCGATTACTGCGATCGTTCCTTGCTGGTCACCAATTCGGTAGGTCGTAGAGATAATACTATAATTAGACATCCATTGATCACTGAGTTCACTGCCGATTCTAATAGAAACGTTCTGCCGGTCTATCCAACGGCTCTGATCTTCAAGCGAAGATCCCTCAAGCACATGGATTACTACCTCTTCATTTTCAATTAGTTCGATAATGCTTTGCACTTCATCGTCAGAAAAATTTGCGCGTCGCTGAAACTCCGGCTGATTGAATATATTTCCGGCACCGGATACTTTCACACGTTCCGCACCCGGATCGGCAAATAGTTTTTCAGGTGACATCATAAACACCCGGAGAATCGAACGATCTGCTACCGGAATATCCTGAATACTCTCGGCAAAGATCGACTTCACTTCACGAAAAGTTTTTCCGGCAAGACGACTATTAAGCAACTGTGCAAGCTCCTCAAGTTTTGAACGCTCGATGTCAGTCTTTGTCTCAAGCGTGATCGTTCTGATACGACCACTGGTAGCGGCAACAACGATAAGAATTTTATTAGTACTCAATGGTACGATCTCTACACGCTCTAGAGTAGCGTCCTGAAGCGTAGGCAATAACAACATTGAAAGCTGTTTTGAAAGCTTTGCAAGTATAGTTGTAGACTCCCGAACGACATCATCAGCAGATACCGCACTTCCCAATGTATAAGCAACCGCTTTTCGTTCAGCGTCACTCAATCGCTCCCGCATCATCAAGCTATCAACATAGAGCCTATAACCTTTGTCGGTAGGCATTCTGCCGGCACTGGTATGAGGATGGTCTATATAACCCATGTATTCAAGATCAGCCATCACATTACGCAGAGTCGCATCCGATAATCCAAGCGAGCTGATACGGGAGATATAGCGAGAGCCGACCGGATTGGCAGTCAATACATATTGCTGCACGATCAGGCGAAGTATCTCACGCTGACGATCTGTCAGCGAATCTTGTCCGAGTGGTTCTATGATTTTTGTTCTGCTCATTTGTTGAGTGCTAAGAACACGTCTGGGTTTGCAAGGAGTTTCTTCTATAAACAAAACCGCCCTGCAATTGCTTGCAGGGCGGTTTTGAAGCAGAGAGAATTATTCTCTGATTAGACGCTTATTTCGTTAAGGTCATCTTGCTACGCAATACGCTTGTTTCGCCATTTGCGTTAGTGAAGCTGATCTCATAGATGTAAGTACCAGTAGCCAAATTGTTCGCATTGAACTTGAACTCATGAGTACCTGCAGTCATTGACTCGTTGTCAAGACCAACAGAGATCACTTTACCGGTGAGGTCAAGTACGCGGATAGCGACTGTACCATTTGCCGGCAATGTATAACCGATGACGGTCGAAGCAGTGAACGGATTCGGACGGTTCTGCTCGATCGTGAACGAGAGACCTGTAGCGGTACGCTCGACATTCACGGTCTTGCTGGTGTTACGCGATCCGTCAAGATCAACAGCAACCACACGGTAGCTGAAGCTCTTACCGACTTCGAGAGCATTAATTGCAGTGTGCAAGAAGCTATAGTTAATAGCGTTAGCAGACTTCACGTCGCCAACCCAATTCCAATTATTTGCTTCGAGTGTTTCGACTTCAAAATGGTCAACATCTTTCTGAGCAGCTACTGACCAGTTGATGAGGTTACCATCATTTTCAGCCTTAGCATTGACGTCTGTGAACTCAACCGGCAATACTGTGCCGCCGAAGCTCTTCAAGAAGTCAAGTGCACCACGCAAGAAGCGTGTTGTTCCGCTGACGTTAACCGGTGCGATTTCGCCGTCACGTGTACCGACCGTCTCAAGAGCATCTGCCCAATCGAACGGATAGAATACAACGTTGAACGATGCGCCATTCCATGCTGTACCTGCACCACTATCGGTTGGGGTAGAAGGATGGACACCATAGAAGTATGCGAAACGTGAAGTATTCGATCCGACAACACCTGTAACAGGAGTCGGCTTGATTACATCAGGTGAACCTGAAACGATAGTATCAGGGAATACGAAGTACACACCTGTACCGACGAGTTTGCCTTTGAAGCTATTCGGCAACGCTACAGGGAAGTTTTGTCCCGGGTAGCGAGCGACGAAGCGCGTATGCATATAGTTTGTCATAAAGTCATTATCAGTAATGACGTTATTCAACTGACGGTAGATCGATGTCGTATCCATGTACTGAGCAACGTTCTGACCGGCAATAACAAACGACTTCTTCGCATAGGTCTGTCCGGCTCTCAAGAAGCTGATGATTTCTTCAGATTCTTTTTGGCTGACAGAACCAACACCAGAAACACCGCTTGTAGCTACGTTCGGGTCACCGGTAGCCCATACAATTGTCCACCAAGGTGAATAATCAACCGGCTGTGTGGTGTAGGCATTACGATCAAGAAGATCGAATGGTACTCCGAGACGTCCCAAAGCAAGTGACAAGGAGTCTTTGTTCTGGATACCCTTCGCTGTTGAAGAGTTGTAGCTCAAGAGAGTAGCTTGGCGCTTTACAAGGATCTTGAAGACCTTGGTCAAGCTGTTGTTGCCATTGTTTTGATCGTTACCGACGAATACAGTGACACGATAGAGCTTACCTGATTCTGCAGTGATGTTTGGTCCGACGAAATCAATCGTCTTCGCTTCGTTCACAGCAAAAGTAAGTGTCTTCGATGTTGTTCCCAACGGTGACCAGGTTGCACCTGCGTTTGTCGAAACATCTACCTGAGATGTCACGAGACGATTAGCAGTAGTAAGCGAACCGAGGTTCTTTACAATAGCCTGGATCGAAAGTGGATTCTCAGCAGTCACGAAGATCGTGCCGGTAGCATCAGCCAAACCAGAAGGCTTAGTGATTACTTGAACAGCGAGATCGTTGGTGTACTGGAAGCCTTCGAACTCATCAGCGCCGATATCAGGAGCACTTCCGCCTACGAGGCGAAGATCACCATCAATGTCAGCATTCTGAGTTGCTGTATTCAAGAATATTCCTGAATTCGAAGCAGTTGTTGGGATGTAAGTCGTTGCGATCGGCAAATGGAGCGAATCCGGTGTAAACTTCGGATCTCCACCAACAGAATTAATACCCTGTTGTGAGAGTGTACGCCATTCGTTGATATCTTTTACAAGACGTGTTTTGGTCTGTGTACCAGAAGCCTGATCGTATTCTGTAAGGTTCGCGAAGAGCGAAGCATTACGGAAGTCATTAAGGTTATAATCCGAGCTGATGTTATCAAACATCGGGCGTGGGACAGTCATCTGATACATCACAGATGTTGCGCTTGCACTTTGGTTCAAGTTTTGGAAAATATTGTTCCAGATGAACGGATGAGCTACACGGACAGTCTGTACCATATATGGTGCGTTTGCGACTGCGATCGAGTTATTAAAGATTGAATCTTTATCAACCGTGTAGGCAAGGGAACCGATAGTTGCAATGCTGATTGGGCTGATCACGGTCGGATTAAGACCTACGCGAACATCATAGAGCATGTTGTTCACAACACGATTACGTGTGTTTACTGGCAAGGTCGAGAACTTCGCGTTCGGACCTGTACCGGTTACATAAATAACCGATGCCTGACGGATATCAATACCGGCAATGGTATCAACAAGCGCCGCAGGACCCTTCACGTTATGGATCTTATTGCCATTGACTAACAAGTTCACACTGTTACCACCGATAGCAGCAATACCTGCTGAATATCCGTTGGTCACAGAGTTACCGGTGATCCAGCTGATCTCGTTACGATCAACAACCAAGCCGTCTTCGTTACCGGTCAAGATACCGATGGCACCAATTGGACTGACAACAGAACCGATGGTATTACGAGTAATGCGGTTATTGGTATTTGTACGATCAAGATAGAACGCCTTACCAATATCAAACAACGGCACAGTGCCGATGTCATAGATACCGGTGTTAGCATTACCGATAAAGCAGTTATCGATCGTGATATGATGGTTTTGCGCTGTATCAACGATACCGCCCAAGAATGATGTCGTATTGTACAAGTTCGTCATACGAATACCATTCGAACCAACGCTGGTAAGATTACCATTATTGATGATGTTCAGATTCTTGAACACCAAGTTGTTACGACCATACTCCATACCAAATACTGCACCAACAGCTGTCGAGTTATTGACAATGGTGATATTACGACGGGTTGGTTCTGCAACGATTGCATCCGGAGCCGGAGCACGTTCGTTCAGACCATTCCAGGTAATATAATTTGCTGATTTGTAAGAGTACATAAAGCAGATAGCTTTATTACCACTAAATGTAATGGTTGGGCTTACGTTAAACTTCGGCTTCCAAGTGACAAGTGTTGTCGGACCAGGTCCGGCGATATCACGGAATTCGACAGCTGAGTTTACACCAGAGACGCTGGTATTACCGTTTTCGGTATAGCTAGCATCAGTAAGAATAAGATTCAAGTTGTTCGGTCCTACACCGCGGTAGCGCATTGAATCAACGGCTGCTGAGATGGTTTGGAAACGACGACCGACACCAACTTCGATGTCACCCTGCAAACGAGGGATGATGCTGAAGAACTGGCAAGTGGTGTCGTTTGTACGATCACCATCATCACCCTGACGGGCAATTGCGCAAAGTTTGTAGCAACCCGGTGCGAGCGTAGCAATATCAAAATTGCCTTGCTTTGACGGGAACGAGAACTTTGTCAAACCTTGGTCAGTGTTCAACTCAGGAATTGAAGAATCAGCTTGGAATACAAGTGCATTATCTGCACAACGACGAATCTGCACACGTGCAGGAACGTCAAAGAGATCTTGTACACCAATATTCTGGAACTGTGCAACCGGCTTGAATGCCTTCTTTTCAGGCTTCTCACCAAGATCATCCGGATCAAGCACTGTTACAGCTTGGACATCTGAAAGGAAACGGACTTGGAAAGGATTGCAAGAAGTATCATCAAGACTATTTTGGTCATTGAGCAACAGAGTAACACCACAGAGAGTGTAGTTACCATTTTGAATTGGCACAAAGTCCTTAAAAGTAGTATCACGGAATTGGCCGCTTAGCCAGTTGTTCAATGTCAATGTATCACGATAAACTACCGAACCTTGTGGATTGGTAATATACACAGACACAGGAACATTTGTCTGATTATTTACACCAAGATTACGATATCTAAAGGTAATAGGTGTAGCATAACCAACAGGTGAACGCGAACCCGGAGCCGGAAGCAGCGACATAATAGATGCGACGTTGTTCGGAGGGCTGACGACAAACTGCGTAGTGATCGAGTTGTCAGGTCCATATTGATCGGCAGGGGTCGAGCTTGCAATTGAGAACGTCATATTATACACACCATAGGAAAGCGGTGTAAATGACGGCATTGTAATTACCGTGCCTGTTCCTTGTGGGTTTACACCTTTTTGCTGATTAGCATACGGAGTAGGGATCTGGCCACCGCTTAAAGCTACTGTTTGGTCGTAGACAGGGGTGACGTCCACTGTTTTTTGGATCACGCAACGTACGCTCACAGATGAGAATGTGAAACGACCTTCATTTGAAAGCTTTACTGTTGGGCTAAATGGATTGTCTTTTAGAACGATCGTGCCATCTGCCGGAGTTACCTGAGCATTTGTCCATCCAAGATTGTAATCATAGAGGATAGAATAAATGTAATTAACCGTCGGAAGCATCGAATTCGCATCGTTATAGCATGATGTGGTGCTAAAGGTTGGTGAGTTGCCAACAGCAGGCTGTGGGTCACGAGCAACAGAAAGATAATTTCCGCTACCGCCGGTACCCTTAAGACCCATAGCAATACTATAACCATAGTTATACCAGTTATTGCTGTTTGACTGAGGTCCGTAGTTGATTTGAATCTTCGAAATGAATGAGCTTGCCTCATAGATAACGATTTGCCAACCACCATTTACATTCTGCTGTACGCCCTGGCGTTTTACAGATTCGATAATGACTTTGCGGAACGGAGCCGCACCTTGTACTTGATAGTCGAACTTTGACTGACCAACAATGGCGGTCTGATAACCAGCCCATGCGTGGATCGTATTGTTCGGGTATGCGATAGCATACGCCGGGCTACCATAGTTCTGCTGACCGTTGAGGAATTGTCCGTAAGTACCGAAGAAGCTGTTTGCATAGCAACCACCATAATAGCTGTTGTACTGAGCAACGCCATCAGGCACCTGGTCGGAACCGCCAACGATCACAGAACCCTGCTGGGTTACTTTAATCTTGTTGGTGACAATATTGATATAACGAAAATTGAACGGCAATGTAATGTCGTTCGAAATCTTGTCATATGCATAAGTATTAGATGGGGTGATTTCCGGAATGTCCGTACCACCAGAAAGTGCTACGTAGGGATCACCGTTTGCGATAACATTGTAGCTCGAGAGTGTGTACTGTGCATTGGCTGTTTCGGCAAAACCGAAAAGCGCAACGACCAGTAAACTGAGCAGAAATGCGTATGTTTTTTTCATAACTGTACCAAGTTAAATGGTGTATGTTGGATTAATTTAATTCAAAAAAACTTCCTCGTGTTTCTTCTCTCGGAATAGCCCCAACGAGATTCACTATTCCTTGTTGCTACGAGTATGACACGTAAAACAACCCGAATGTGACGCTGTCGCCAAAATAAATGTTATTTATTTTGGGTTCGGCGGCATTACGGCTCATACACGAACTTCAAATATACGCAATAATTATGCACATTCCAAGAAAATCAATATTTAAGGAACGAAACAGTTTTGAAATCTATTAACAGTAATAATTACTATTATTATTAAGGATGCAAGAATTATCTCATCGACGAAAGAGTAAGCAGCGAGGACTGATCTTCGAAATCGTGCGATCACTCAAAAGTCATCCTACTGCTGATGAAGTATATGAGATTGCAAGGCTCACTATGCCTGCGGTCTCACTTGGGACAGTATATCGAAACTTGCGACTTTTAGCTGATTCGGGCGATATTCACGAAGTACAGTTCGAAACCGGACCTGCCCGCTTTGATGGTATGACCGAAGAACACGAACATTTTATTTGTACTAAATGCGGTGCTATGCGAGATATTTCGCCCACGCCTGCTATGAAATATGCCGCGGCGACCCATCCTGATCTTATAGGTCATTCTATTAATGGGTACAAATTATCCTTTAACGGCATCTGCTCCGAGTGCAACAAGAATCACTCATAGGCTCCGGCATCTCGAAACGAAGTCTTGCATCTATTGCCATAGTTGCAGTACTGGCACGTATTGCAATGGTGTTGTTCCTTGAAAACACAACTCGTTCATGGGGCTGGGACAAACCGGACCTGTTGATGGAGTACGGCATCATTGCCAAGAATATGCTTGCCGGGTTGGGACATAGCTATACGTGGGGCAATCTTGTAGGGAAGTGGTTTGTATTGCCTACTGCATATATGCCACCCGGGCAAACATTTATAGACTATGCTTGTTTCGCAGCCTTTGGGAATGCGTATGGCTCCATTGCTGTCTATTCAATTAATCTCATCTGTAGTGTGATGAGCATATTTGTCATAGCAAAGATAGCACAGGCACTCTTCAATAGTAAAAGAGTCACACTCATTACACTTTGGATGGTGGCATTATATCCGCCATTTCTCTACTCAACAGCTACCTTCGGCGTAACGACGATCGTCATTCTTCTGCAATCATGGGTACTTCTGTCGAGCATTCGATTTGTTGCCTTAGCATCAACCGCACAGAAGGCTAATATAGAAGCTGTACAGATTGGCATTGGATTTGGTTTATTATTTTTATTCAGAGGTGAGGCTCCGCTCTATGCAATCGTGACGATAATCATGATTCTCTATACTTGCCGCAAGAACCTTAGAGTTATCATGCCGAAATTAGTATTAGCGACGATAATCTCCGTAGCTATCCTCGCACCATGGACTATTCGTAATTATATTGTATTCGATCGCATAATACCGATCAGCTCAAACGGAGGGTTTAATTTTTGGAGAGGCAACAATGCACAGACTACCGGAAGTCCATGGACATCATCAGGCGGACCCCTATGGTCAACTGATGAACTCTGGCAAAAGATCGAACCATATCTCGATTCGGGAGCGCTCTTTGATAAAATGCATTCAAGCATTCATACACAAGCCGCAACCGATTGGATAACAGAACATCCTTCAAGCGCGATGATCTTATGGGCGAAAAAAGTACTGATCTTTTGGACATTTGATACGAACAGTATTATGGGCGGGACGATCACCTATATGACGATGTATGCTCTGACACTATTGTTATTCGCAATAGGGCTTTTCAATCTCTTGAAGAAGAATTTCTCGTTTGGTATTAAGTTGATACTTGCATGGTGTATTATTGCGACTTTAGTAGCGATGGTGTTTTTTCCACTGCCAAGATTACAAGTGATCGTCATCGCCTCATATTTTCCTATTATCGCGTTCGCTGTAGCAACGATTAGCGACAAATTGAGAAAAAAACAAACAAATTTTTGAATATTTTTTTAACAATAACCAACTACAACTATGCCAACTCTTGATGGATCAAAAACATTTGAAAACTTAAAAGAAGGTTTTGCGGGTGAATCCCAAGCAAACCGTCGTTACCTTTATTTTGCTCGCCAAGCTGACATCGAAGGATATCCTGACGTATCAGGCGTATTCCGCGACACAGCCGAAGGTGAAACAGGGCATGCATTCGGACATCTTGAATTTTTAGCTGAAGTCGGCGACCCGGCAACCGGAAAACCGATCGGCGACAGCAAACTCAATCTTCAGGCAGCCGTTGCAGGCGAAACATACGAATATTCAGAGATGTACCCGGGCTTCGCTCGAACTGCGCGCGAAGAAGGATTCGATGAAATCGCTGAGTGGTTCGAGACACTTGCCCGTGCTGAGAAATCGCACGCGGGTCGTTTCCAAAAAGCATTTGATACAATTGGTGCATAACAGCATTACAAAAATCATACGAGTGTGTGGCTTGCCAAAGTAAGTCACGCAGTGGGCATTCGCAAGAATAGCTCACACATTATATAAACATATAAACGGCACCGCCAGGAGCTCGGCCGTGAAACGCCTTTTTTGCGCAAGCAAAAAAAGCAACCGAACCTGGTGGTGTTTTTTTACTAACACACTAACATTCTTCTATCGCTATGATGCGATTCGATCCGCATGACCCGAAATACTTCGACAAGCAAGAACTTGATAGCGAGTACAAACGCATAGTAGATATTTGCAACGGCTGTCGCCTTTGCGATAACCTGTGCCCACCGTTCGTTGATCTGTTTGATCGTATTGATGCCGAAGATGACAAGCTCACAGCAGTTGGGCAAGGCAACGAGAATCCGGTGCACGAATTAAAACCTGCAGACTACAAACACGTCACCGATACTTGCTACCAATGCAAACTCTGCTATCCGAAATGTCCTTATACTCCGCCTCACGAATATCAGCTTGATTTCCCGCGTTTGTTGCTCCGTGCACAAGCAATCGATGTAAAAGAAAATGGCAAGAGTTTGCAACATAAACTTCGCGATTCATTTTTAGGCGATGCTGACAAGACAGGCAAGATTGCACAGCAATTCAATACAATATTTAATTGGGCGAATAAAAATGCTGCCGTGCGTTCGCTGATGCAAACGACACTTGGCATTCACAAAGACAAAACTATACCCGAGTATTACAAACCCGACTTTGAAAAACGCTTCGAAAAAGAGCATCCTAAATCTGTCACGACACCCGTTGATAAAGTTGCTCTTTTTTATACCTGTTTAATGAATAACAATCGCCCGTGGGTTGGCGAACAGTTTGTCGAAATACTCGAAGCACATCATATCTCAATTATTGTCCCAGAGCAAGAATGCTGCGGAATGCCTGAACTTGGGACAGGCGAACTCGATCTGGTTTTTCCGAAAGTTGATAGGAACATCAAACGACTGCTGCCATTAGTCGAAGCAGGCTATAAGATTATTGCAATGAGCCCCAGTTGCTCGATGATGCTTCGTTTGGAATACGAGCAGTACGCAAAAGACAAAGAAGCAGCGAAGAAAATTGCCGCAGCAACCGTTGATCCCTGCGAATATTTAATGCAGCTTCATCGCAAGAACATATTGCAGACCGATTTTCCCGCAGCCGGTGATATGAAAATTAGTTATCACCTCCCCTGCCACTTAAAAGTACAAAATATCGGCTTTCAAACACGCGACTTGCTAAAACTCATACCCGGCTCGGCGGTAACGCTTATTCAACAATGCTCCGGACACGACGGATCATTTTCGATGAAGCAAGAATATTATCAGATTTCACTTGACGCAGGAAAAAAATTATTTAAAGCAATCGAAAAAGAAAAACCTGCACAGGTTGCTAGCGATTGTTCACTTGCCCATCTTCATATCGAAGAAGGTACCGGCGAGATTGCCTTACACCCAATCGAAATCGTCTATCAAGCAATGGGATTTACAACACATTTGAAAGCAAACTAAATGAGACCAATCCAATTCTCCGAGGTTAAAAATATTTACGAATACGAAAAAATTCGCTCCAAATTTCGCGAGCAAGCTATTGCCTCAAAAAAACTTCATCGTATGCACATTGGCAACAGTATGACGATGGTATTCGAGAACCGACTCTCTGTGATGTTTCAAATACAAGAGATGATACGAACTGAAAAAATCATCACCGATTCTGCTATGCAGCATGAAATAGATACCTATAATCAACTTATCCCGGCAGTAGGGGAGCTATCGGCAACTTTGCTCATTGACATCACCGAAAAGAACTTGATCAAACCAATGCTCGATTCGTTGATTGGCTTGAATAAGGATTCGATCTATCTGAAAATCGGGAATGACGAAATTGCGGCAACATTTGATGAAGCGCAAATCGAAGATGATCGTGTAAGTGCGGTGCAATACATTAAATTTGCATTAACTGATGCTCAAATCAGTGCATTTGCCAGTGAGAATGTGGAAGTTCTGACCGAGGTTCGTCATCCGAACTATCTTGCCAGTCATACACTTTCCCAAGAACAACGTTCGGCACTATTGGCTGATCTTCGTGAATCCACCGCCGACGTTTTAGCGTAGTAGTAACTGATTATCGACACAAATGATATATGTAACTCGCAAAGCCCATTTCTCGGCAGCACATCGTCTTTATAATCCAACATTCAGCGATGAACGCAACGAGGCAATATTTGACAAGTGCAACAACCCAAGAGGTCATGGGCATAACTATACCCTCGAAGTAACAGTCTCGGGCAACCCCGACCCGCTAACAGGGTATGTGATCGACCTAAAAAGACTTTCAGCACTTATTGATGAACATATCATTGACAAAGTCGATCATAAACATCTCAATTATGATGTTGCAGAGTTACGAGGTATCATTCCAACTGCCGAGCATATCGCTGTTGTGTTTTGGCAAATACTCGAGCCATTTATTACCGAAGGAAAGCTCTACTCGTTGAAAGTATTTGAAAGCGATAACAATTTTGTAGAATATAAAGGCGAGCCTGTTGAGCCAATCACTCGTTATCATCTTTCTAAAACAGATGATATTATTGAACATCGTGACACACAATTTGCTTAATATTGATTACGAAAGGTACACATGACACCCATCACGACATTACCAGACCGCTTAACTAGTTCGAACTTGATGAGCGACGAAGAATTGAAACAGATCGAACACGGACCCGACGAAGTACCATATTCAAAAGAAGGTACTGAATCCAACCCGATGATTCGTGCGCTCACGCGCTCGCTTCTGGTCGAAATTGGCGAAGACCCCGAACGTGAGGGATTGCGGCGCACACCCCACCGTGTTGCCAAGGCAATGGAATACTTGACAAGCGGCTATGAGATGAATATCGAAAAAGTACTTAACGGTGCTGTCTTCGAAGAGCAATATGACGAGATGGTCATCGTCAAGAACGTCGATTTTTTCTCGATGTGCGAACATCATATGTTGCCATTTTTTGGCAAGGCTCATATCGCCTATATTCCGAATGGCAAGATCGTAGGGCTTTCCAAGATCCCGCGTATTGTTGATGTCTTTGCACGGAGATTGCAAGTGCAAGAACGAATGACGCGCGAGATTGCCGATACAATTACCAAATATCTAAATCCACTGGGTGTTGCTGTTGTGACCGAGGCACAGCATATGTGTATGATGATGCGCGGTGTCGAAAAGCAAAATTCTGTTACGACTGCCAGTGCAATGACCGGAGCATTTAAAGAACCTCGTACTCGTCAGGAGTTTATGCAGCTTATTGCGACCAAACTCTCGTAAATTGTTTTCATGAATTGACAAAAGCACACGTCAGTAGTGCCTTTTTTTATTTAATGAAACACTCTTTTGGTATTTTCGCATACATACGAATATTCCTTGATGCACTAATTTTAAATGCGCATATTACTCATTGTTTGTTTTCTCGCTCTGGCTTCGATCTCTGTCTCTGCACAGACCGTCACCTATAAAGTGTTTCTCGATCAATTAGAATCGAAAGAAGTAAAGGTAATAGTCGAGCTCAATGGCTTCGAGCCGGCAGATGTTGCAAGCTATCAAATGCCTGCGTGGGCTCCCGGAGCTTATACTATTACGAACTATGGCAGATTTCTAAAAAATTTCAAAGCACTTGACCGAAAGAAGAACGAACTCCCAACAACTCGATTTGACGAAAACCGATGGGAGGTTAAGAATGCGCAACAGTTAAAATTCTTTTCCTATACAGTTACCAATTCATACTCTGATTCGACAAGTCTCTACTTCGCATTGTGCCATATTGACACCAACTATTTTTTTGCAAATGGCACAGCATTATTTGGGTATGTCAATGATAGAAAAGATATACAAGATACAATAGTGTACTTTACAGATATAGAGCAAAAATTTAGCCACAGCGATATCAGCGAAGGCTACCAAGTTTTTTGTCCATTAAATGTTCTGACTCGCGAACCTGAGTTTGTTAAACCAAATGCTTTTGCATTAATTTCTTTAATGTCTTATATTGCGAAAGATTACGACGAACTTGCCGATGCACCGGTACTGGCTGGTACTAAAATAAACGTACGTGAATTTCAACAAGATGGAGCCAAATACGTCATTGCTCTTGCATCTAACGAAGCTTTCCCGATGGATTCACTTGCGAATGCCACGAAAGCAATCGTAAAGTCACAGACTGATTTTTTTGGAGACACCCCTTTCAAAAGCTATTTCTTTTTGATCAATGCTCCCACCTATCTTCACCTCCCTTCACAAGGAATGGGTGCACTCGAACACGCAAACTCCAGTGCTTACTTAATGTTGAATATCCCGTGGGAAGGTTTTAAGCAATTTGGGTTGCCTGTTATCTCGCACGAATTTTTTCATCTCTGGAATGTGAAGCGAATCCACTCAAACAAACTCGGACCATTTGATTATACCAAAGCGGTAAAGACAACTTCATTATGGCTTTCTGAAGGGGTGACTGACTATTATGCACAAACACTTCTCACAAGATCAGGCATTTTGCCGACAACATTTTTTGAAACAAAGATTTCACAGTGGCTTGAAGCAACAAAAAATTCAAAATTTAGTACGAGCGAAACACTCGAACAACTCTCGATAGATGAAAGTAATTTTAGTATGGAGAAAGCACTCACATTCTATACCAAAGCACCGTTGGTAGCACTGATGCTCGATCTGGAAATACGGACTCAAACTCGAAACAACAAATCACTCGATGATGTGATGCATTCGCTTTATGCCAAATCAAAAGCAAACAAACATTTTACTGACGAAGAATTACTAAGTGACCTTGAGCAGATGAGCGGCGCATCACTTCAGGATTTTTATAAACGTTATATCGCCGGTTATGATACACTCCCTCTTTCGTCCTACCTTACAAAGATGGGTCTGGCAAAAGATGTTGTTGCTCGTGTAGGGGTCGGCGTTAACTTTCATTACCGTTTATCTTCTGATAAGGATTATGCTATCGTTGATAGTTTATTCCCAAACTCCGAACTTGCCGCTTCGGGAGTCGTTATTGGTGATACTATTATTTCGCTCAACCAACGAGCAGCAAACAGAGAAATTGTGGCGCAGTTTTCCCGAAACAACGATGCACCCCAAGTAGTCAAATTAGTTATAGGCAGCAAGAAAAAACGATTCAATACGAATATTGTACTTACGAAACCTCTCTACTATAATAACGAGAAAAAAAGTATTGCACCAACAGGAAATCCGTCAGCATTACAAACGGCTATTCGCAAGGCAATCTATGGTGGCTGAGACTTAATTGTTTTTTTACAGTGATTCGGGAATTCATTTCGTTGAATTTGTATTCCATTAAGAGTAATCATCTCCGGTTTGGCAAACCGGTGCTCTTAGAAAGGAGAACCACGTCTTCAGTACGTTTGCTACAGACCCATATCATCTTCAGCGGTTGCTCGATGAGGATGATGTTGCAGAAATAGTCCTTAACTCTGAAAGTCCCGAACTCAACGGGAATCTCAGCCCGTCTCTTTCAGGCAAAGTGTTGCTCCTCAATGGCAACTACGAACCGCTCACTATTTGTAGCGTTCAAAAAGCGATCATCTTACTATTTATGGGTAAGGCTGAAGTTGTCGGTACAGCCGGAGGCAAACGCGTCCGGTCAGCTCATGCCTCAATGCCTTTCCCAAGTGTCATTCGTCTTGCCACCTACATTCATATCCCATTCAAACGAGTCATCCTTTCGCGTAAAAATATTTTACGTCGCGATGGTCATCAATGCCAGTACTGCGGAGCAAGAACAGCACTCACGGTCGATCATGTGATGCCAAAATCACGTGGCGGCGAAGAAACCTGGGAGAATCTTGTCACGGCATGTATTCGATGCAATAACAAAAAAGGGAATATGATCCTCGAGGATACGAATATGAAACTCCGCGGTCGCCCGGTTCGTCCGAACCATGTTGTATTCTTGCGGCAGTATGTCGGTGCTATCGATAAAACGTGGGAGCCGTATTTATTTATGTAATTTTTTGCAATGTCACATTTCGATAAATCGTATTCTAACGGAGAGATTACCATATTTTGGAAACCGGAGTTATGCATTCATAGCGGCAACTGTGTCCGCGGGCTTCCTTCAGTATTTAATAATCATATCCGACCATGGATACAACTCGAATATGCAACAACCGCAGAGATTATAATGACCGTAAACAACTGTCCATCGGGTGCACTTTCATATAAACAAAATATTGATCAACCATCCGAGGCTGTCATTTCATCGTAAATTTTTCTGAATTTCTGAAGATCTTCCCACGCTCCGGCTTTCCAATTAGGATTACGGAGCAATGCCGCAGGGTGATAAGTCACCATTAATTTTGCACCATGATAATCATAGACATTCCCACGCATACTGGCGAGGGAGTCACTGCCGGTCTTCAATAAATTCGACCCCGATATACGCCCCATACACAAAATCATTTTTGGTTTGATGATCTCAATCTGTTTCCAAAGATAGGGTTCGCAAGCATCTACTTCCGATGCCAATGGATCACGATTACCGGGCGGACGCGACTTCAAAATATTTGCAATAAAAACCTCTTCACGTGGGAAATTAATCGCCAAGAGCATTTTATCCAACAATTGCCCACCCCGACCTACAAATGGCTCGCCGCGCTTATCTTCTTCAGCGCCCGGCGCTTCGCCAATGACCATTACTTTGGCATTTGGATTACCGACACCAAAAACAAACTTCGTTCTTGTCAGATGAAGATCGCATTTCGTGCAGCCTTCGATCTCTGACTTGAGCGTTTCGAGATCGGTTGCTTTCTCCCAATTATTATTAATAGGAAATAATACCGCTTTTGCTTTTGCCATTACGTCTTCAGTTTGTAGTGTTGATGCTTCAGTCGGAAGAATTGCGATTGTATTGCCAAAACGCTTGGCTTCCTGAGAAGCCCATCGCTCAACATTTTGTAATATTTCTTCGTAAGTACGCTCTGCCATTAGAGTAATTCGGTGATGGCAATAAGTATTTCACGAGCGCACATTGTTTTGCTCGCCAGTGGAATATTTTTTGTCTTGCCGTTTTTTGTGAATATAGTTACGGCATTCGTATCAGCTGAAAATCCGGAACCCACTTCATCAAAATAATTGAGCACGATCATATCCAGAGATTTTTCGGCAAGTTTTTTCTTTGCGTATGCTTCACCATTTGCGTGAGATTCAAGCGCAAACCCAACGATGATTTGTTTTGCCTTGCGATTGGCTGATATTTCTTTCAAAATATCAACCGTCGGTGCAAGTTCGAGTGTAAAAGCGTCGGCGGCACCATGTTTTTTAAGTTTTTTTTCAGAATAGGATTTCACACTGTAATCACTAACAGCAGCACTCATAATAATAATATCACTCGATGGGGAAAGGCTTTCGACCGCGCCGTGCATTTGCGATGCCGTTTCAACATTTATTCGATTTACTGACTGTACTGTTTCTGAAGTTGATGGTCCCATCACGATCGTCACACTCGCGCCGAACTCATTTGCGGCGACGTTCGCCAATGCTGCACCCATTTTGCCGCTCGAACGATTGCCGATAAAACGAACCGGATCGATCGGTTCGTATGTCGGACCACCGGTGATGAGTATTCGTTTATCCTGTAATGAGAGATGGGTATGATGTTCAATAGTTTGATTTGATTTTTGTGTGCCGATCAATGCCATAAATTTCCTGACCAGTTCATCAGGCTCAGACATTCTACCCAAACCAACCAAACCACTTGCGAGTGCACCACTTTGAGGATCAATAATATGCACACCATGAGCACGAAGCCAAGCAACATTTTCTTGTACTGCCGCTTGAAGCCACATTTCTTCATCCATAGCCGGTGCAAGCACCAGTGGCGTTTCAGGTGGCAATGAAGATGCTACCAGCAACACAGCATTATCATAGATGCCGTAACGGAGTTTGCCAAGTGTAGTAGCCGAGCATGGTGCGACGAACATCGCATCTGCCGATCTGCCGAGATGAATATGCCACGTTGAAGCAGAAGAAGAAAAAATATTCGTAATTGCTTCGTTCTGGGTTATCACAGAAAGCGAATATGCCGTCGTAAACTGTTCGGCGGAAGGCGTCATTACTGATTGTACTATTGCATTTGCTCGCATCAGTTCGCGCGCAATGATCGGCGCTTTGATAGCCGCTACTGAGCCTGTCACACCATAAATTATTTTTTTTCCTTCAAGCATTATTATATAAACAGAAGATTTACTGTTTTCCTCACTTCTTCTTCTGTAGTATAAAAATAGGGAGAAATCCGAAGTTTCCCGGCTCGAACTGCAGCCATAATATGATGATCTTCCAATCGTTTCAATGTTTTTTCCGGGTCATCGACCGTAAGAGTTACAATCCCTGCTCGTTCGTGTTCAGTCTGCGAGGTATGTACCTCCGCCCCGTTGCGAAGACACTGATCAATCAAGAGACCTGTATGATCGAGTGTTCTTCTGTATATCTGGTCATAGCCAAATTCACCAAAGAATTCAAGCGATGACTTGAGTGCAGCAATCGAATGGTAGGGCATAGCTCCATTTTCATATCGCCAAGCGTCATCACGGATTCTCGAAACATCAAAATCGAAATGATTGAATGCATTTTTTACACTCGTCCAACCCATCGAAGATTGTTTGATAAGCGCCTGCGCCTTTTCGCTTACATAAATAAATGCCAGCCCCTCGGGACTCATCAACCATTTATGTGAACCGCAAGAAAGAAAATCGATCTTTGATTGAATGACATCTATCGGGATATGAGGAAAACCCTGAATAGCATCAACCGAAAAAAGAATATTATTTGCTGAACAAAAATTTCCGATGCTCTCAAGATCAGACCGATAACCATCGAGAAATTGAACCGAGCTGAGTGAGAGTAGTTTTGTTTTCGGAGTAACGTGTTCTTTAATCTGTTCAATAGTAATCTTCCCGTCACTCGTGTCAAAAAAATCAATCGCAACCCCCTTGCGACTTTGATTTAAGAATGGATAGACATTTGTAGGGTATTCATATTTATACAGAAGAATTCTATCTTCAGCCTGCCACTGAACTCCTTCAGCAAGGATATTCAAACCTTCTGATGTATTGAGGGTAAAGGCAATTCGCTCGGCTGTAGTATTGAGTCTGTCGGCTATCAACTTCTTTGTTTCGAAAGCCATTTTTGGTGCCCACGGGAAACTCTCAATGCCTTTGAGCGAACGCCGTTCAAGAAAATTGTTTACTGCTTCGCGCACACGAAAACTCATCGGGCTAATTGCCGCGTGATTGAGATAGATCATCTCCGTCCAAGTATGCGGAAACTGTCGACGTGCTTGGTCAAGTGTCATTAGGCTTGCCCTCGAAGTGTTAATATTGATTCAACACGAAGCACATCATCTTGAGTATCAACTGCAACAGAATCATAATCCACTGACACACAATGAATCGAATAACCTGCATCAAGCCAACGCAATTGCTCAAGCTTTTCGGTTTCTTCGAGCGGACACATTGGCAGTGTCATTATTTGCTGAAGAGTTTTTTTTCGGAAGCCATAGACACCAATATGCTTCCAGAACATTCCGGATGAAAGAGATTTCTCACCATCACGATCAAACGGAATCGGTGCACGAGAAAAATACAACGCGCGGTTATCCCGACTCAGAGCAACTTTAACCGCAGATGGATTTTGCATATCACTTTGTTCGATCATCGGGGAAATTGGTGTAGCAATATGCACACCCGGACCGCGTTCAAAACATTCACGAAGTTTTTCGATTACGACAGCATCGATAAGCGGCTCGTCGCCTTGCACGTTAATAATGACATCAATGTCCTGGGATAATTCTTTTGCGGCAGTTGCGACACGCATAGTGCCGTTCTCACATTCGGGCGGTGTCATGACAACCTTCCCGCCGAAGGATTCGACATGAGATCTGATCTCTTCGCTATCGGTTGCGACGATGAGTTCGGCAATGCCTTGAGCTTTAGCGCATCCACGATACACACGCTCAATAAGCGACATACCCGAAATGAGTTTAAGCGGCTTTCGCGGCAATCTCACCGACGCTAGCCGTGCTGGTATAATAATAGCTGTTTTCATTGAACCACAAAACTACGGAAAGAACAACCCCAGCCATCTATTTACCAATAGGTCACTGTTTATATGGATTGCTCGTGAGAAAACTATTGTTACATGTGCCATATTAATACCATATCTTTGCATAGCGAAGAATGCAAAAAAACGACCAAGAAATACTTCAGGCTATTGCCACAGGCGATCCAGCGGCACTTTCGGAGCTTTATGACCGATATTCTCGCGTGCTCTATGGTGCATTATTGCGCCTTCTTCGCGATACTGATGATGCCGAAGATATCTTGCAGGAAGTCTTC
This sequence comes from Bacteroidota bacterium, assembly GCA_025363505.1. Classification (GTDB taxonomy): domain Bacteria; phylum Bacteroidota; class Ignavibacteria; order Palsa-1295; family Palsa-1295; genus JAFDZW01. The sequence goes on along the minus strand of JANYDV010000266.1, from coordinate 15,768 downwards.
ATACAAGTTTGGCGCAAAGCCCATTCTTACAAACCGGAGCTTGGATTACCAAAAAATTGGCTCATCCGAATTGCTCATAATCGGGCTATCAATCTCATCCGGTCAAAACGATCTCGGATGAAACAAGCCGAAATGCCGTTGCCGGATGATGACTCTTCGGCAATAAATTCTCAACTTCGGGCTGATGATCTCTTCGATAAAACCACAGCGGATGAAGAGTCTCGTTTGCTCAGCGAAGCGATGCGAAAAATTCCAAAAGAACAATCGGCGCTGCTTGAACTTGCATTTATGCAAGGATTTTCACATAGCGAGATTTCCGAGAATCTGAAGATGCCTCTCGGGACGGTGAAGACAAGAATTCGTAACGGGTTATTGGCACTGCGAGAACAATTGAGTTATCTTCGCGGAGAATTAACATAATTTCCACATCCAAAGCCACACTTGTATTGTATTACGGTGGAGATAGATCACTTTAAAAGTATTTAGTAATGTCGCAAGCAAATGAAATAACTGAACTTCAGAGTATCGTACAACGATACATTTCCGGTTCTATGAACCCGGATGAAGAAGTAGCATTCGAGCTGGAAGTTCGAGTGAACCCGGCTTATGTTGCCGAGCTTGCCTTGCAATCCGAAGGTTTATCTGCACTTTATAGTGACTTATCTCGCAACGCACCTTCTCCACGAGATAACATAAAAGGCAAGATTTTGGCAAAGATTTCTGAAAACCCTGCTGCGGATATTGATGACTTACATTATATCCTTACCAAAGAACAATCGCATTGGTCTGAAACGATCATTGACGGCATTTCCTACAAAATGCTTTATGGTGATGAAGAAGGTAAGGTTATGGTTCTCGTTCGCTTAAGTGCCGGGACGAAATATCCCGATCACCCTCATCGCGGCACCGAAGAATGCTACGTTATCAGCGGTGATCTTCAGATTAACGGACATTCCCTTACCGGTGGCGATTTTGTCGCCGCTCGTGAAGGCGCAGAGCATCATGACGTCTTTTCGAATGACGGTTGCGAATTACTTCTCAAACTCCCGGTGCCCTACGAACTATTCCCGCGACAGTAAACTCCTTACTCTTACGCACTTTTACCAAAGACGAAGACATCGATTGCCTCTTCATTTTGGTGTATTATCTAGGTCCCTTACCCTATTAGTGTGCATTTTACAATGTTTTACGACTATAGTATAATACTTACCATCCCAAATTAGGGTAAATTTGCACGATTCTTTTTTGCTATGTTGGTAATACATCATACTCACGCTCACTGAGGATTTTGTTTCCACAATCTAAATCCAAAACAGGATTATCACTGTATCTCCACTACTTGTTCACGACTCACAGTCAACGAGCAACATTTTTTCACTAATTAACTTACGTCTATGAACAGACTGCGTTTAACTTCTCTTTTTGCAGCCGTTGCATTATTATTTGCAACGACTGTAGCAATGGCATCGAGCCATCGCGAAGCACCGATGATTAGCAATGATCCGCTTGCGGATAATACTGATCTCTATGCCTTCCGTTCGCCGGATGATCCGACGACCATCACGATTATCGCTAACTACATTCCGTTCGAACTGCCTGAAGGCGGACCGAACTACTTTAGTTTTGGCGAAAACATTCGTTATGAAATTCACATCAAGAATAATGCTGCGACGACCGGTGATGATATCACCTATCGTTTTACATTTAAACAGACCAACGAAGATCCTACAACGTTCTTCAACATCCGTTTAGGTAAGCAGAATTTGAAAACTACTTATACGTGTGAAAAAAGCACGAATAACGGTTCAACATGGACCACGATCAAATCGAATGGTATTGTTCCCCCCAACAATATCGGACCTCGTTCGATCGATAATACAACCGTCGGTCTCGGGAAGTCGTATGACCAACTTATGGCAGAAGCTATCACCACTGCATCGAGCGGCGAAACGCTCTTCTGCGGACCGGTTGATGATCCGTTCTTCGTTGATCTTGCCGGTATTTTTGATCTCGGTAATTTCCGCAAAGGTAGCAAAGTTGATGCTCTCGCCGGCTTTAATTGCCACACAATTGCATTGAAGATTCCAATCGCTATGCTCCAGAAGGATCACAAACCTGTCAGCCAAGCATCGAGTATTCTTGACGCTGATTTCGTCATTGGGGTGTGGGCTTCGGCTTCACGTCCGAAAGTGACGACATTACAAGCTGATGGCAGCAAGCCTGTTGTTTCGACAGACTTTGTACAGGTATCACGTCTCGGTATGCCGCTTACTAACGAAGCGATCATTCCTATTGGACAAAAAGATAAATGGAATGCGACATCACCTTACGGCGGAAGTGATTTGCAATTTGCTGATAACTTCTCAAATCCTGAGTTGACACTCTATACCGGTGGTGGTCCGTTTGCAGCAGCCGTTGGCACATTGCTTGACCTTCGTGTTGATTCTGCTTCGCTCGGTTCATTTAACTTCCGTTATGGTAAAGACGGTCTCTATGGCTTGCTTGCTACTAATGCCGGCGCCGGGACAGCTCTTGATTCAAATACCTATGGAAAAATCTTATTGCAAAAAGGCAAACCACGTTCGGTTGATCTTTTGCCAATTTTCTACACAGGTGTTCCGAATGCCGTACCATATCAACTTGCAACCGGCAAGACCAGTGGTCCGCTTTCAGCAGGAAAGCCTTTCATTCATAACTTCCTTGCCACACTTGGCGACATGCTTCGTTTGAACATGGCAGTACCTGTTACTCCGCGTAACGATGCAAAATTCAGTTCTGAAGGTTTGATTCAAGCGGCTGTTCTTGGATTGTTAGACCCTGCGTACAATACAAATACCACATTGCAAAACATCCCTAATATGGATGGTTTCCCGAATGGTCGTCGTCTTGAAGATGACGTTACCCGTATCGAGATGCAGGCAGTTGGTGGTTTAGTATTGAATGCTATTGGTCTCTGGACTGACGATTATGTCGCAGGTCAGCCCGCAACAACTCCTCAGCTTCTTGCGAAGGTGGGTTGGAATGCAGGAATTGATCATAATGACGTACCGTTCCGTGCACAATGGCCTTACCTCGCTGCACCACATCGTGGTTCAGACGGTCTCCGCACTTCGAGCGTTGTCAAAAAAGATCAGCCAACATCAATCGGCATCCGTGCACCGCAGAACTTCTTCAACGGTTCAAACTATCCGAACCCTGTCAGCACAACCACACGCTTCAACTACCATCTCAATGATGCCGGTACTGTTGCTGTAGTTGTATATGATCTCAACGGCAGAGCTATCCAGTCATTATTTGATGGTACTCAGTTGCCTGGTGACTTTACACTTGATTGGTCACCAACTGCGAATATTTCAGCAGGTGTTTATTATGTCGGTTTGGTTGTCAATGGCAATCGTGAGCAGACATTGAAAGTAACAATTACTCGCTAATATTCTTTAGCAGTTCTATTTTCAAAAGGGCGGGGTATAGTATACTCCGCCCTTTTTATTAGGAAACATTTCATCCCACAGTAATGAAACACATTCTTACCCTATAAAAACCTGTTTAATGTCGATTGGAACGAAGCGCAGTTCGATACCGGTTCACGGCTTCGTGGCGAACCGACTGATATTGCCAGTGAATTACATTTCACCGCAGGTAGCCCACGCTCGTATCGCATTGGTATAGTTTATCATTATTAATCTTTGATGACCAAAGCATCTACAATTTGTGTCACCGGCGGCACGGGCTTCGTCGGAACAGGAGTCGTTAGTTTGTTTTTAGAACATGGATATAATGTTCGGTGTCTTGTGCGTAATGAACGCTCGGCACAAAAGCTCGAATTTCTCAAAGAAAGATTTTCCGATCAGCTCGAGTATATTATTGGAAATGTCCTCGAATCAAATGACATCATTCGAGCACTGGAAGGATGTTCGGCACTTGTTCATCTTGTCGGCATTCGTAGGAAAGAAGCAAAAGCATCAGGTATGACCTATGATGATATAGATGTCGGGTCAGCAGCAGCAACTGCCATTGCACTCAAGCGCTGCGGCTTAAAACGCATCTTGTTGTTATCGGCGGGTGCCATCGGCAACAGTTATTACGTCCGATGTAAAGCTAAAGCCGAGCAAGCAATTATGAGTGCAAATCTTGATTGGACAATCTTTCGCCCGGCATTCATTATCGGACCTTCTCAGCAGTGGCCTATACTGATGGGTCCGGTTTTATCAGTCTTAGGGTTAATGCCCGGAAAGTACGGCGATATTGCTCGTAAATCCGGCAACATCACCCGTTCCGAGCTTGCAGAAGCGTTTTTAATGTCATTAGAGGATCATTCAAGTATAGGAAAGATAATTGAAGTATCCGAAATACACAGGATGAACCACCACAAACGCCAAAACCACTGAACTCTTACAGCAAGAGGGCTGTTGTAAGCGTCCCAAAATTTATTGTTTTTTACTGTAAGGAAATAAGATTTTATGCCACAACACAAAGGCGCCGTACGTCGCGTACGGTTATCAGAAAAGCGTCGCGTTGCCAACAAAGGGCAAAAAGTTGATATGCGCAAGTTGATGAAGAGCTTTGACCCGGCTGCGGGCGAAGCAATGGCATCTGTAAAGAAATTACAGAGCACACTCGATCGTCTGGCTCGCAAAGGCTTGATCAAGAAAAACTACGCTTCAAACAAGAAGTCGCAGTTGATGCGTGCAGTCAAATCTTCGGCAGTCGTAGCATAAACTCTGGACGTGTTCTTAGTTTTGAAGGCTTATCTCCTATTCGGGAGATAAGCCTTTTATTTTTGGGGGGATTTTTTTCTTGATAACTCACCGTTATCAAAACAGACATCATGCGCCGAATATTCATATTGAGCATCCTCCTGATTGTAGTCTTCGCAATGCGAACCATAGCGCAGACATCAGTCGTGTTTTTGCCAATCTCCTGGGAACAAACAACCCCCGAAAACGAACGACCGCGACAAACACTTCGATTACTCAAGCCAAATTTCAGAGTTCAATCGTTTGTCCCTGAATTACAATCGCCAAATGATTTCCCGAACATTAATGTCTCGTCTTTTTTAGGTGCCGATCAAAACGAACCCTCGATAGCCATTAATCCGACAGATGTAAATAATATTATTATTGGCTGCAATGACTATCGCACCGATAGCTCGCTGTGGTATTTTACTTCTACTAACGGCGGCTTATCCTGGGCGGGGGCTCCACATCAATCTCGTTGGCAATTTTCAAATGTTCCATTCGATCCCGCTGTGGTATTCGATCACAACGGCACCGCATATTTCTGCAATGAACGTTCAGAGCGAGATGGACTACCTTATGCCGTAAATGATCTTGTTTGTTTTAGATCAACAACCAAAGGAACATCGTGGGATCTACCGGTGCGAGTCGTATTTGATTCAAACGCGCCCCACTCGGCAAGCCAAACCGCCGACAAAGGATATATATGTGTTGATGACTCACCAACCAGTCCCTTTTCCGGTCGCATTTATATATCTTGGGTTGTCTATGAAAGTGGCAAAGGGAAAATAGTTGTTTCGCATTCCTCTGATAATGGCAAGATATGGTCAACCCCGAAAGCGATCACTGCTTCGGCAAATTTTCAATGCCCCATACCGATCTGTGGTGTTAATGGCGATCTATTTATTTCATATCAAGACATTGATCCAATACATCGTCAGATACATTTTGCTCGTTCATCTGACGGCGGAGAGAGTTTTAATTCTGATGTAATTGTTTCTGGCTATACTGATCTCGGGCATCTCTACCCACCGGGTAGGACTGATGCTCATCCTGTCATTAAAGGACATTTGAGAGTTAATAGCTTTCCCTCAATTGCGCTCGATCATTCTACCTTGCACCTCGGGCGTATTTATATGACGTGGGCAGGGAAAGATAATAATTTAAGGACTCATATTTACCTTACAACCAGCGATGATCGCGGTTCGCACTGGGCACCGCCGACCACAATAGAAGCTGATGTGAATGCCCACTCTACCGATAAATTTTTCCCGGCGATAGCAGTTGATAAATCTAATGGTGACATTGGCATAGTCTGTTATGACAGTCGCAACGATTCACTCAACAATGAATTGGTTGATGCTTATATGCTATTCTCGCGAGATGGCGGTTCAAATTTCATCCCGCTTCGACTAACGTCAAATTCTTTCGATCCGAAAGTCTCCAGCAGTATCGATTCACTTGGGAGCACTGATACACTCCAATTTCTTGGAGACTACCTTGCACTCGATGTTGCGAGTACGCATTGGTATCCATCATGGGCTGACGGCAGAGTGGGCTATGATCAAGATTTGTATGTTGCATTAGTAAGACCGTATTCGCCCCTCGCACCCAAAGTATTTACAGCAACTGAGCAAGCAACCACTCATTTTGCACTACTCAATTGGCAATATGATCCGAAAACAATGTGTGGCATACCACTGGGGTCTTTTCAATTCCGATTACGCCGAGAAGATAACGGAGTCGATACCGTATTGTCTTCCCTCGCCAGATCCTTTACCGATAAACTTGCAACACAAACACAAAATCATTTTTACAGCATTCAAGTAGTAACCGCCAACGGCGATACCAGCGCCCAAGCACGTGTCAAATATTATCCTCGCGCTCAGTGGGAATCGAAAGCACCAGAGTTATTATCGGGCGAAGCAACAACTAATGGTTTTTATGCAAACATAAAAATACCCAGCCAAAATATTGCCGGTCTTCCTATTACCGGCTTATACCAATTCCTTTTTATTCTCGATGATACCATCATTGATACAATCAAAATCACTGATGCCAACAGTGGCAAAACTTCAAAACGGCTGCTGTTAGTATCACCGGGCTACCATAAGTTGCAACTTCAAGTAGTTACTCACTTGCCCGAAGGCGATACGATACTGTCATTGCGTTCAGAGCCACGATGGCTCTTTGGAGGCGATCCGCGCACTGATTATGCCGAAAATTTTTCATCAAGCAAAGATATATTTACACCGTTCCATTGGGATACTGCATCTGTGGGAGCCACAAGTCCTACGACATTTATTAATGATTCACTTCCATTGATTCACTATAATGCCAACTCAAACTCTTGGTATTGTTTGCCCTCGGTTCAAATACTTGATGGCACACGAACGTTGGAGTTCGATCATATTGCATCTGTTGCAATCGGCGATTCTGCGATACTCGAATTCTCGACAGATGACGGCGTTCATTTTCAACCGATGACCGTTTGGGATCAGACAGTTAATCCGAATCAGTGGCACTCCTCTGTAATCTCAAGTGCTATCGTTCACGAAACGATCGGTTTCAATAAATATATTGGCTCAAATGTGATTGTCCGTTTTCGACTTACAACTCACAGCTCCGATGCCGACGGGTGGTTCATTACAAATCTTCGTTTTACCGGCTTGGTACATACTCGCGAATCGCTCGCGCATCCAAATAACTTACAAATACTTTCGAGCACTCTGCATAGAGGTGAATTATTAACTGCGAAACTCAGGACATCGAATACAGGGAAAATATCTATTGCTCTCTATGATCTCTTAGGACGAAAGAAAAGAGATTTAGTGGTGCAACAGCAGATCATTATAGGGGAATATCTGATCGAAACGGAAGTGTCGGACGAAGCGGGTTACTATATAATAGAATGCCGCGAGGAAACTCCTCACGGCATCATTCAATATTTCGGAAGATATATTCTGCTCCCCTAAAACGTCATCTGAAGATTACAGAAGATCGTCATCTTCATCATCTTCATCGTCGTCATCGAAATCAATATCATCCTCAAGTTCAATATTATCTTCGTCGAGTTCGATTTCTTTCTCTTTATCGGTGTCTTCTTCCGGCTTATCGAGCTTGTCTGCTTCGTCGTCAAGTAGCTCGTCGTCATCGTCGTCGTCAAAGAATTCATCATCATCGTCTTCAAGGTCTTCGTCAAGTTCATCATCCCCCAATGCGAGCAATAGATCGCTTTCCGCATCGGTCATTGCAATTGCCCCCAACATCGCAGCGGCACCAGCTCCAACCGCAGCGGCTTTCATTCCCGAAGACAAAGCTGAGGTCGTCGAGTCTATTCCGTCACCGGGAACATGAATCGTCGAAAGTTGTGGCGCATCGAGAGCTGCCTGGACAGTCTCATAAATCGGGAAAACTCTGTTGAGCTGGGTCAGTTCAAGTAACGACCGTACTTCGTCGCGTACGCCCACCAGACGGACATCACCATCGTGAGATACCTGTTGGCGACGAGCAAGCAATAACGCCGAAAGACCTGCCGAATCGACATATTCGACATCAGACAAATCAACAATCAATTTCTCGACATCAGGTTGAGCGAGGATCAGAAACTCTGCTTTGAGTTCAGGAACCAGCAGCGAATCAAGCCGCGGTTCTTGAGGGCGAAAGATTGCGGCACGGTCACGTTGTTCTACAGTAAAATTCATAATCAGGCTCCTTCTCAGCTATTTCAGATTTTCAGTAACAATCACATCTTGGGAATGCGAAATTACTACATTTTTTTGTCGCTCCTACAAAAATACGACAGTTTTTCGTTCTTTAGTGTACGTGTAAGTGCAGGGAAGAAGTTACAGAAGGGTGGTGGTAATATTATTACTTTTCAGTAACTTTGTTTCTTCGAAAATTGTTTGTTATTTGCTACAGCCATAACGCATTGTAACATAACAATCCTGTATAAAAAAAGAATAGTATGTCGAGCGAATCTCTAACAGCCCCGATCGCCAACGGCTCAAAAGCAGCCCAACCAAAAGCAGGACTCGAAGACATCGTTGCCGGAACAAGCAATATATGCTTCCTCGATGGCAAACGAGGTATCTTAGCCTACTACGGATATGACATCCATGACCTCGTCAAAGGCAGTTTTGAAGAGACTGCATATCTGTTGCTCCATGGTGTACTTCCGAATGCATCTGAGTTAGCCGAATTTTCGGCAAAACTTGTTGCAGCTCGTGAGTTGCCAAAGCAGATCAAAGAAAAAATTCTATCATCGCCCAAGAATGTCCATCCGATGGCAATCTTGCGAACATTCACCAGCGAATTATCTTTCTATTACGCTGACGTTGAAGATGGTTCAAAAGCGGCAAATGTCGAAAAAGCGATTCGTATCACGGCTCAGCTTCCGCTGATTACGGCATATTATGATGCCCATCGCAACGGACGCCCGATGCCGGAGCCACGCAAGGACCTCGGTCATGCTGCCAATTTCTTGTTTATGCTTCTCGGCAAAGAGCAAGACGAGCGAGTCGTGAAGATGTTCGATGCCGCACTCACGCTCCACGCCGATCATGAGTTCAACGCCTCTACCTTTACTTGCCGCGTTATTGCCTCTACACTTTCCGATCTTTATTCAGCCGTGACTGGTGCCATTGGTGCCCTCAAAGGACCGCTTCATGGCGGAGCCAACGAGCAAGTAATGCGTATGCTCCTGAAGATTGCAGACCCAACTCGTGCCCGCGAATGGGTACTCGATGCGCTGGCACGCAAAGATAAGATTATGGGCTTTGGTCATCGTGTCTATCGCACCGAAGATCCACGAGCAACACATCTTCGCAAATTCAGCGAAGAAATGGGTGAGCGCACCGGACAAAAGCAGTGGTTCCAGATGTCGCATGAAATCGAAGGGCTGATCTTGAAAGAAAAAAAGCTCTATCCGAATGTTGATTTTTATTCGGCAAGTACCTATTACCTGATGGGCATTCCACTTGATCTTTATACGCCGATATTCGCTATGAGCCGCATTACCGGATGGGCGGCACATGCACTCGAACAGTATTCAAACAATCGTATCATTCGCCCGGCTGCAGACTATACCGGACCAATCGACCTCGCTTGGAAGCCTGCTTCGGATCGCTAAGATCTCCAATTTCAAGGAAGCACACGTTGTCGAAATTCAGCGTGTGCTTTTTTATTTTATAGCCATCCCGAAATTCCTACCGCAACAAGAGCACCGACAATAGAAGCGATCAGGTTCGTCGCATTATTACCTATAAATGATAATCCTTGTATCAGTTTTGAATCACCTTCATCCGACTCAGTTATTTCTCCATTGAGATTTCTATATTTTGCCTGAAGCGTTGCGCCGATAATGCTGTCGATCAATGCACCGCAAAATCCGGCAATTGTTACAACGGGAATAACTTTCACAAACACCAGTCCACAAAGCCCCCCATCGGTATCGGGTTGAAAAAGTGATAAAATTGTTATCAACATAGCCCCAAAAACACTTGCGACGATACCAATAACAGACACTCCACCTGATAAACCCTTCATCGTTGGAGTAAAAGTAAGTATATCAAATGTCCTATTGCCGAAGCGCATACCGATCTCTGTAGCAAATGTATCGGCAGTCATAGTTGCCAATGCCCCGAGAAACAGCAGTGTAGCCTCCTCACGAAGATCGTGACGGAAATAGAGGAGTAAAACACAGAGCATAGGAATCAGCCCATTGGCGGCCACCTGTCGCCAATCACGTTGCGCACTATGGCGGTGATTCAATCGAGACAATAACGAGCCGCCGAGAAAAAATACTATCAATTCGATTGACGCTGACCATCCGCCAAAGCCAAAGATCGTCCCTCCGACGATAAATGCGGCGATAGCTCCGCTCAAGGCAAGTGCTCCCTTTCGATATGAAATGATCACAATGATGAGCGCCCCGATATATCCGAGCAAGAAATTCATGGTAGTATTAAGGATGCAAAGAAGTAATTCAAAAATACAACTTCGCTGAAGTCCGTAACAACATTTCAATACATCCGTATTTTTGAAGCCAATGCGTAAAGAACTCGCCGCTCTCTCGAAAGAAACCCTTATTTACGGTACCAGTACCGTTATTGGGCGATTCTTAAATTTTTTGCTTGTTCCGTTCTATGTAAATGTCCTGCATTCGACAAGTGAGTACGGAATCTCGAGTGTCCTCTATACATGGATCGCATTTCTCAATGTTATTTATCCGCTCGGTCTTGAAGGAGCATACTTTCGCTATGCGGCGAGAGGGGAATCTGAACTAAAAGACAATAAGCACGAAGGCATACTATTTAGCGGCTCATTTAATCTGATTGTTCTCGTTACAGCATTCCTCACACTCACACTACAGCTCCTTGCGCCGATGCTTGCGCATCCTTTATTTTTCGATCCGAAACTTGATATTACTCCAATGCTGCCAATGCTAATTCGCATTATCAGGTATTCGTCAGTAATTTTATTGTTTGATTCCCTGACCGCGCTTCCATTTGCCGATTTGAGATTAGAGCATCAGGCAAAACGATTTGCATCGATAAAATTAACGAGTATCATTATTACACTCATCCTCAATTTCGTACTGATACTCGGTTTTCATTCCGGCGTCGAAGGAATATTTATTGCAAACCTGATAGCATCGGCGGTTCAATTTTTGCTGTTACTGCCGACGATCATCGCAAAATGGCAGCCGGTACTCAATCGAGCATCACTTACCAAAATGCTCCCGTTCGGACTGACCAACGTACCGGCATATCTCGGGGCGATGATGGTGCAAGTGATTGACCGACCTATAGTACAGTTATATCTTGGGCTCGGAGCAGTCGGCATCTATCAGGCAAATTACCGAATGGGGTTTATCATGATGGTATTCGTAAGTTTGTTCGAGTATGCCTGGAGACCCTTCTTTATGCGTCAACACAAAACTGATGACGTAAAAGCTCGCTTACTTTTTGCACGAATTCTCACTTATTTTTTACTGATTGCCGGAGTGGCATTTTTGTTATTATCATTTTTTCTTCCTTACATTCTTTCGACTCCTATTTTCGGACGACAGTTGCTTCGCAATGATTATCTTTCGGGAATGAATATTATTCCGGTGATACTTTTTGCTTATATTTTTCAGGGGATGTACACCAATTTTATCGCAGGTATTTATATAAAAGAACGCAATAAAGTATTGCCATTAATCACGGGTATTGGGGCTATTGTAAACATCATCGTGAATATTCTGCTTATTCCATCCCTCGGTATTATGGGCGCGGCGCTGGCAACACTCGCGGCGTATGCAGTGATGGCGTATGCTATTTATCTCCCAGCAAAAAAAGCATACCCGGTTCCTTATGAATGGAAACGCATCAGCTTACTTGCCTGTGATATCGGAGTAATTTTTGCTCTGGAAAGATTGCTTGTCCTGACCGATCTTGTAACAGGTTCAATCCCGATTCTTATTCTTCGTGTCACTCTCAGCATCATCGCCATTACGAGTCTCTTCATTTTGGGTTTCTTCTCCGAACAAGAGATCCTGTTTTTGAAGAATGGGCTTGGGAGAATGCGGGGAGCTAAATAGCAGGAAACACACCCTGCTTCGCTGCGAGATGGTATCTTTGTAGAGAAGAATATGGAAATATTTATAGGATTACTGCTGGTCGCGCTCTTTATAGGGCTAAATGGTTTTTTTGTTGCGGCTGAATTTGCCATTATCAAGGTTCGCGGCGGTCAGCTGAGCGAGCTTGCCAAACGCAACCCGCGCCGAGCTAAGACACTCGAACATATCATTACCCATCTCGACGCCTATCTTTCTACTACGCAGATTGGTATTACGCTCGTTAGTCTTGCCCTTGGTTGGGTAGGCGAATCGGTCTTTACCGAGATATTCTCGCCAATGTTTTCGATATTGAATCTGAGCAAAGGGGTTACCGAGACGCTCGCCGCGATCCTCGGTTTTATCCTGCTTACGGTGTTGCATATTTTGTTTGGGGAATTGCTCCCAAAAACAATTACCATTATTAATGGCAGAGCGGTCTCGCTTCGAGTAGCCGGACCATTGCAATTTTTCTACCGATTATTTCTTCCGGTGGTGATCGTTTTGAATGCAGCCCTTCGGTGGCTGCTCCGGTTGCTCGGGATGCCCACGATCATTGCCGGCGAAGGAGCCAGCGAAGAAGAGCTTCGCCATAGCATTATCGATTCGGCAAGACGCGGTATTGTGACCAAAAGCGAATCAGAGCTGATCGAGTCAGTATTCGAATTTAGCGAAACCACTGCAAATGAAATTATGGTGCATCGCTCCGATGTCATCGGTATTGATCTTGATACCGAGCCGCGGGAAATATTTAGCATCATAGAAAATGAAGGCTTTTCACGGCTTCCGGTGTATCATACTTCAATGGATGAAGTGCTTGGTATTCTTTATGTGAAGGATTTATTACCATCGTTCAGCCAGCTCGAACGTCTGACGATACCAAGTCAGAATAGTGGCGAAGAATTTGTAAAGTTAATAGAACGGTTGATTCGCAAAGCAAATTTTGTCAGCGAGACACAACCCATTCCGGAGTTGCTCCGCGAGTTTCGCCGTACCAGAACCCATATGGGGATTGTCGTGAGCGAGCATGGTGGGGTCGAAGGCATTGTTACATTAGAAGATATTCTCGAAGAATTAGTGGGCGAGATACAGGACGAATCTGATGTCCCGGCAGATGAACGCACGGTGATCGAAGTTGGCGAAGCCGTCTATCTCGATCCGAGTATGAGCGTCTCTGATTTTAACGAACGGTTCGCCGGTCGTTTTCCGAAAATTGAGGAAAGCGGCGAGTACCAGACCATCTCAGGTTACATTCAAAAAGCAAGCGGTAAGATACCAAATGTTGCCGATGTGATCGAGAAAAAAGGGCTGCGATTTATCATTAAACGTAAAGTACGCCACCGTCTCGAACAAGTAAAGATCGAGCCTGTCTCCGTAACACCCGAGCAACCGACAGCATGATAGCTGAACTCAGAAAAGCATTTAACAAAATGTTTTCGCAACAGCGTTACCAACAGGTTACGAAAGCCTTGGAAGAAGCTGCCGGTTGCGAAATGGGTTTTCGTATTGCCGAAACACCACTATTTTTGAGTCGTGAAGTTGCACATCGAGTCGCAACACTCGCCGAAGAAATATTACTTCGAGCCCTCACACCCGAACTTCAACAGATTGGCAAACAAGCAATACCCAACAAGTGGGACTTTGCAGGCACCAGCGACAAACCGTTATTTGCTGCTGTTGATTTTGCAATCACCGGTAGCAGTACAAATCCGGAATTCAAACTGATAGAATTGCAGGGCTTCCCTTCGCTTTTTCACTACCAAGCTGAATTTAGTGAGACCATGCGGGATGTTTATGAATTGCCGAAGGAGATGAATGGTCTCTTCGATCCGACTCTTGGGATCAATACCTATTATGATATTCTCAAAAAAGCAATCGTTGGTTCACATCACCCCAATGATGTCGCGCTTGTCGAGATCGACCCTCATCATCAGAAGACCTGCGGAGATTTTTATCTCGCTGCAAAACAACTCGGCATTCGCATCGTTGATATTCGTTCGATTATTGCAAAAGAGAATTTACTCTACTCTCAGGAAACGGATGGCTCATTATTGCTGATCAAACGAATCTATAATCGAGCTATTGTAGATGAACTTGAGCGACGCAATATCACATTACAATTTGATATTCATAGAGAATATGAAGTTGAATGGGCAGGACACCCGAATTGGTATTTTAGAATTTCGAAAGTATTGCTGCCACATTTAGTAGGGACGAACGAAGCTGTCCCAAAAGCTTGGTATCTTGATAAGGCAGACTTATCTCTTGATCTTTCTCAATTTGTTCTGAAACCACTCTTCTCTTTCGCCGGAGTTGGTGTGAATATCAATCCTACACTTGCCGACATCGAAGCCATTCCGCAAGAACAGCGCCACCAGTGGCTCTTGCAAGAAAAAGTTGAGTATGCAGAAGTGATCCACACACCTGAAGGCAACGGCGTACGTGCTGAGCTTCGCGCACTGATGATTTGGTTGCCCGAAGAAGAAAAGCCGAAAGCACTACATACACTTGTCCGACTCACTCGCGGCAAAATGGTGGGCGTCGATTTTAATAAAGGGCTCGACTGGGTCGGATCAAGTTGTGCACTGGTCCAATAGATTACAGATCAACGGCAATGCCAACTGATGCCGAGAATGATCGGGTCAGCCCATCGAGATTCACTTCTCGTTTTAAAAGTGGAATTCCCACTGTGCCCGTCAAACCAAATGTATCATTAAAACTGTATCGAGCTTTGAGTAAAACATTAAGTTGAAACTGATTACTTCCGTTGACAGCGATAAACTCACTACCTTGCACTATAGGATTGAGTACCGTTGATTCTTGAATTTGTTTAATAGCCAGTAGTTCACCACCCAGATCAAAATGCTCGGCTCGATAAGTATATCCGGTACGAACAATAAAATTATCGCCACGTTTCAAGCGAGTAATTTCATTAAGGCTACGTCCGCCGGCAAGCTGATAGCCGATACCAATATTAATATTCTTCAAAATAATGTCGGCTTCAAGTAGCAGGTCGTTTGAACCAAGTCCGCTTTGATAGGCTTGGGGTAAGCCATTATTATTGACCGAAGCTGTCGCAAAACGACCACCTGCTCCGACAGAAAATTCTGCGCCACTGATTGAAAATAATTTCTGATTGACGATCACGATCAAATCACCGATGCCGGTCACCGTCCCAAGTGGTCCGCTTTGGTGATTCAACGGTATACTTGCCCAGATACTGGTGCCAGTGAAGAGTTGTACTTCGCCGGAGAGCATGAGGGTTTGGAACGTCAGACCGCTTTGGGTAGTATCAACATTCGACCCGCTTTTGCCATAGAGATAGGTGAGCGTGATTGAGTGGCGCCACCGATCGCGGAGCTGATTTTCGATCGAACAAATACCGGCATCAGAGCACTGCGCCATCGCACCAGTTGTGATCAGTGATGACAA
>JANYDV010000256.1 GCA_025363505.1 Bacteroidota bacterium | reverse complement strand
ATAAAAAAGCAAGCAATACACCCGCCGAAAAGGCTGGTTCGTACGGATTCTACAAAAATACGAAAAATAATTGGGAGTCCATAAAAACACCGAAAATCACGAAAACTACATGATTCAATGACCCGCTCAAATGACCCGCTCAAATGAGGACGATAACATGGTGGGAATCCACCCACGCACAGAAATTATTTCCCAGACCGAACGGCAAGAGGATAAAACTTCAACTTCCCACTTTCAGAAACTTGTACATTTTTCCTCGGAGTTTGGCGAGGTACATTCCTGTGGCGTAATTGCTAATATCAATCCGATAGCTTGTTGCTTCTGCCGGTAGTTGGGTGCTTGAAACTTGGCGACCGATTGCATCATATATTTCAACTGTTTCAACATAGGGGATTAAATCAAACTTTAAATATAGATAGGAGGTAGTGATGACAGTCGTGAGAGAATTTGGATCATTAATTGATTTATTCGGCTCTACACTACTCTCTCTATTAGTTTTAAATATTGTAGAATCAGTAATGTAGTATGCTACATCTTTAGAAGGTACACTAAAACTATATGGGAAACCGTTCTCAGAAAATATATCTTGAATCCAAGTTGCTCCATAGTCTGATGTGCTATAGATAGCAATACCGACGGCAGCATAGCCAACATTATCATAAAATACCGTCGAACTAATTTCTCTATTGACTGTAAATATGTGCAACCAACTATCACCATCATCAACACTTCGATAAATATACGATTCGTTCGGATTATTTTCTATCGTTGAAATCCAACTTCCATTTTGTAAATAGGCTATTGTAGAAAGGCTATAATTCGACTTCAATAAACCGGAATCACTTTTTGTCCAATTATTTCCTGAGTCACTGGTTGATGCAAAAGTGGGTCTGCTAAAACCATCATCGAAAATGCCAATCCCAACTTGCGGTGACCTAAAAATGAAGTCCCATGCTCGATTACCTAAAAGAAAATCTGATTTTCTCAAATACCAATCAACACCTCCATTTGTTGTATATGGTATTAAGCCTCCTTGACTACACTTATGACAAATATTTGCAAGTACTCCGAACTCTGATTGTTGAGCAAATCTGAAAGCAAGCAGATCAACATCAAGAGTATCAAAGCCGGGGAAGGAATTTTCAATCCAAGAATTACATCCATCAACTGTGTGGAATATTTTTCCAGAAAGTGTTTTTACAGTTCCAGTATCAATATTTATAAAATGCATTGAGCGAACATAAGCTGTTGGTAGTTTCCTTTTTTTCCAAGTTACTCCACCGTCCGATGAAAAGTACAACGCACTATCACCCATCACATAGCCGCTATCTTCCGATAGAAAGTTAATGGCACGATGTCTACCGGAAATAGGCGAGTTAATCTTGAACCAAGAACGTTGCGCTGACAGATGGGAATTTGCCAAAATCAACAAGAGTATTAGTATTGCTGCTTTTTTCATAATATTTGTATGATTTGCCCGATTGATGGTGCTCCTGTTTTGATCCCAATGATCTCACGCCCCCACTTTCAGAAACTTATACATTTTTCCTCGGAGTTTGGCGAGGTACATTCCTGTGGCGTAATTGCTAATATCCACGCGATAGCTTGTAGCTTCTGCCGGAATTTGGGTGCTTGTGACATGACGACCAATTGCATCGAATATCTCAAGATTTTCCGAAGAAAGCAGGGCATCAAAACTAATCGTGACTGTAGCACTTGCTATCTCTGGTGAAAGTTTTGTGTTGCAATCGCAAGGATTAGAAAGTTTTACTGAAAGTGGGGCACCACCACCGTCAATGGTTTTGATCATAATTCCATTTTTTGTCTTTATTGCATAGGCAACATCTTTCGACGGGATTGATAATTCGACAGGGCTAAAAATAGGGTTTTCTATATTTTGGAACTCAGGCGGAGCTTGTTGAAAATACCAACTTAATCCTTCATTGGTTGTTTTATAGATACGCCCCCAGTAAGTGGTTATGTATCCAATTGAGTCATGGAAGAATGTCAAATTATTTATTTCGTCTACATTATTTGGTATATAATCAAATAATCTGGTCTTTGTCCAAGTAGCTCCACTATCAGTAGTTCGAGATACTGAAGATACAAACGCCCCAATGTATATTGAAGCATCCCAGTCGAAGTG
>JANYDV010000239.1 GCA_025363505.1 Bacteroidota bacterium | reverse complement strand
TGGCAGTCGAAAAATTGATGCATATCGAAGTGCCGCGTCGTGCGCAGATCATTCGTACCCTCTGTTGCGAACTCGCACGTATCAGCTCGCACTTGCTTGCAGGCGGTGCGTTGGGTATGGATGTCGGTTCGCTAACCGTATTCGTATGGGCACTTCGCGAACGTGAGAATATCTACGATATTTATGATTTACTAACCGGTGCTCGTTTTACGGTGAGTTATATGCGTATCGGTGGCGTTGCACAAGATATTACCCCTGATTGTATCGCGATGATTCGTAAATTCTTGAAAGGCTTACCCGAAGCGACAGGTGAAATTGCAAAGATGTTGCATAAGAATCGTATCTTCATCGAACGTTGCGAAAGTATTGGTATTATGCCCGCTGATGAAGCGCTTGATCTTGGTTGGACGGGTCCGAACCTTCGCGCATCGGGAATAGCGCACGATTTGCGTCGTGATCAGCCCTACCTCATCTATCCTGAACTCGATTTTAATGTGATCACTCGCACCGAAGGTGATGTGTTGGCGCGTTATCAAGTTCGTTTTGATGAAGTAGTCGAAAGCACGAAAATTTGTTTGCAATGTCTTGATCTTTTGGAGCGCGAACCCGGTCCGGTACTTGCGAATGATGCAAAGCACGTACTGCCGAAAAAAGATGAAGTTTATTCTTCGATGGAAGACTTGATCAATGATTTTATGCTTATTAACTTCGGACAAAATCCGCCCAAGGGTGAAAGCTACTCATCAATCGAAGGCTCGAAAGGTGAGTTGGGTTGGTATCTTGCCTCAGATGGCACCGGCACACCATGGCGCAGTAAAATTCGCTCGCCCAGTTTTGTGAATTTGCAAGGACTTTCGCGTTTGCTCGAAGGCGCGATGATCTCCGATGTTGTCGCCATCATCGGCTCGCTTGACCCGATTATGGGCGAAGCGGATAAGTAAACTGTACGACGTTTTGTAATGGAATGAAGCTCCATTCGATTATCGGATGGAGCTTCTTTGTTACAAGCCGAAGGATTATTCGTAGAAGTGTAGATAGATAATAAAGAACAGTATGAAAAAGGAAACGATAAAAATAGTTGGCATGCACTGTAATGGCTGTGTCAAAAGCGTGACGAACGCGCTGAATAAAGTTGATGGTGTTGCAAGTGTCGAGGTGTCATTGACTAATGAACAGGCTGTTGTGAATTACGATGAAGCAAAAACAACTGTCAAACAGCTGCAGAGTGCAGTCGTGGAAGCAGGGTATGAAGTGATCGAGAATGTCTGGTAATGCTGTAATATCTCCGGGTATTGAAGAACGATTTTTAATCGAGGGGATGGACTGTGCTTCGTGCGTAAATCGCATCGAAACGACAATCAAAAAACTGCCGGGTATTGAGTCAGCTTCTGTTAATCTTGCGACCGGCGAGGCTTGTGTACTATATCAGCCTGAACAGATCGCCTCACAAAAAATTAAAGATGCTATTGATCGAATTGGCTATCATGCCGTTGATCTGCCGGCAACAAAAGAATCATACTCTGTACTCGAAACCGAACGCGCAAGCGAGCATAAAAAAAGATTGCGTGAGTTTTATGTCGCGCTCGCTCTTACGCTTCCGATCTTCTTGATCGAAATGCTGATGATCGAGTTTCGCGGTGTCCGATACTTTGAGTTATTACTTGCCACGCCGGTCGTCTTTTGGTCGGGCTCGCAATTTTTTGTCGGAGCCTATAAAGCCGCACGTTCCAAGACTGCGGAGATGAACACACTCGTTGCGCTCTCAACAGCATCGGCATATATCTTTAGCGTGCTCGTTACGCTCAATCCGACTCTGTTTTCACAACATAGCGAACACACGACTGTTTATTTCGAAGCGGCAACAGTTATTATCACGTTGATACTGCTTGGGCGTTTGATGGAGCAACGCGCCAAAGGCAAGGCATCAGCAGCGATGCGTTCGCTTTTGAAAACACAAGCCACAACCGCGACGATTATTCATAATGATAAACCACAAATTGTTGCAATCGAAAGTGTAAAGATTGGTGATATTATTCGAGTAAATGCCGGTGAGAAAATTCCTGTCGATGGGATGATCACTTCGGGCAATGCAAGCATTGACGAATCAATGATGACTGGTGAGTCGCAGCCTCAGTCGAGAGAAAGCGGCAACGAAGTTATCGGCTCGACCAATCTGATTAGTGGTAGTATCGAATATCGTGCAACTCGAGTCGGGGAGAATACAGTCTTGCGTCAGATCGTTCGTCTCGTCGAAAAAGCTCAAGGCTCGAAAGCACCGATTGCTCGGCTCGCTGATGTTGTTAGTGGTTATTTTGTCCAGGCAGTTCTTGCGATTGCAATTGTTGCTGGTGTGGTTTGGTATTTTGTGGGTCCCGAACCGCATCTGAATTTTGCCTTACTTATTTTTGTCTCCGTGCTAATTATTGCTTGTCCGTGTGCACTTGGTCTTGCAACACCAACGGCAATACTTGTTGCAACAGGTCGGGCAGGAGAACGCGGCATCCTGATTAAAAATGGCGAAGCATTGGAGAATGCACACAAACTTGACACGATCATTCTCGATAAAACAGGGACAATTACGACGGGTGTGCCTTTGCTTAAGCAAATCATCACTGAGAATGGATTTGATGAGCAGACACTCCTCCAACTTGCAGCTTCGCTTGAGCGCAAATCATCACATCCACTTGCAAAAGCAATTGTCAAAGCGGCAGAAGCCAAAGAACATTCTCTCGAAGATGTCGAGCAATTCCAAATGTCTGAAGGAAAAGGAATCTCTGCAGATGTACACAATAAAAAAATACGACTCGGAAATTTTGATTTTATTAATGAGGGAAATATTCTAACCCCACAGCATCGCGAACAATATACGAGGCTCATGAGTAGTGGGGAATCTGTAATTTTAATGACTATTAACGGTGTCTTTGCCGGATGGTTTTTAATCGAACATTCAATTCGTGAGTCAGTTGGGAAAGCCGTTGCATCGCTCAAAGCATTAGGGCTTGAAGTGGTGATGCTTACTGGTGATAACGAAGACTCTGCTCGTGAGATCGCTTCACGAGTTGGCATTTCTAATATCCTTGCAAACGTTTTGCCATATCAAAAAGCAGAGCACGTCAGACTACTTCAACAACGTGGAAAAAAAGTTGCCATGGTTGGCGATGGCATCAATGATGCACCGGCACTGGCGCAAGCTGATGTTGGGTTTGCAATCGGCAGCGGTACTGATGTGGCAATTGAAGCAAGCGATATTACGCTTATTCGTGGCGATCTTAATGGAGTGGTCGAGGCGATCGAACTCTCAAAGAAGACTATGCGCATCATTAAACAAAATTTGTTCTCAAGTTTTCTCTACAATTCCCTCGGCATTCCTATCGCAGCAGGGTTATTATTTCCTGTATTTGGATGGCTCTTGAATCCGATGATCGGTTCGGCGGCTATGGCTCTGAGCGATGTCAGTGTGATCTTGAATAGTCTCCGTTTAAAGAAATTTAGAGCATAGTATTATTTAAATTAGGAAACTACCCAAATCCAGGTTCTTATCATTCGGTACCTAATGTGTTGCGAAATGAATATTAGACCATTTATACCAGTTCGGACCGGTAGTTTCAATACCTTCCCACGAGCCGTTTGTACCGGAAGAAACGCCATCACCGTTCGTGTCGCCTTTGCGGCTGTCATCTTCGTAAGAAGTAAATTCCACACCGGGTCCGCTATAGTTTACTAATTGTGAAACTCCGGCAGGGATATAGAATGAAAAACCGGGGGTAGGCGTATGGGTAGCAAATTTCAGTACTACATTATCGCCAAGAGTACGTTTTACTGACGTTGGCATATACCAACTGTTACCGCTCCAACCGCCGAGAACGTATGCCACTTCTGTATTACTCCACGTTGCATCCACTGCCGTTACATCCACACAATCCACAAAAATTCCGTTGCAGATATTTGTTTGAGATGTGTTGGCGGGATTATGGAATACGTTGCTGTTATCAAAATCCGAGGCAACCCCGATAATAACAGGATGTCCGTTATCATAAAAAGTATTGCCTGTTGCGATGCAGCTATGCGGACAGCGCGCCATATCCAATGCAGCAGCGCCTTGTGTTGCGCCTCCGGCAGTATGTGCGATGACAGAATTTGTGATCGAATTATTCGTACCGTCGCCCATATTCAGCGCACGCTCTACATCAACGCTTCCGCTGCCGGCATAGAGTATTTTGCAATAATTAAGAGTGTTGCCCGAAGATTTACCAAAAGAGATCCAGTGCCAGTCTGCTTTTTGCGGCTTGGTCGCGCTGCCATCTCCATTGTTATCGCCTCCGAAACTATCATCTTTCCATGAAGTAAAAATGATGGGTTTTGCAGCAGTGCCATTTGCTGTGATCGTACCTGTTGCAGAAAGCATACCTGCATCTTTATCGAATTTGATAACAGTGCCTGCTTCAATAGTCAGAGGTGCATTGACATTCACCTGCAAATTTGTAATGTGATAAATGTGGCAGGCATCCCAGGTCGTGGCAGTAGAAATAGAAGCACCAACTTCAACGACAGTCGGCGTACAATCAGGAGTAATGACGTCCGATTTTTTTGTACAGCCTCCGTTTACGAGCACGAACGCAACCATCATCGTGCACAGTACCATTGCAGGAAATAGTGTTGGTTTCATTTTCGGTTGAGGGTAATAGTAGTAGAATAATTTCTCTCAGATTAATGTATCCGAAAGAAATTCC
Organism: Bacteroidota bacterium; assembly: GCA_025363505.1. Classification (GTDB taxonomy): domain Bacteria; phylum Bacteroidota; class Ignavibacteria; order Palsa-1295; family Palsa-1295; genus JAFDZW01. The sequence continues at coordinate 1,901 of JANYDV010000239.1, read as the reverse complement.
GGCTCATGCACTCACTGATGTAAAGTGAGTGTAGCTAATAGCATGGTAACACCCCCCTCACTGCAACGTTCCGCTATTAATGGGAGTATCCGGTCGCAATTGATCTGGGTTTCCCCCAATATTATATGGCGGGTCTGCAAATATGAGGTCTATAGAATTATCGGTAATTGTTGGGAGAATCTGAAGACAATCACTGTGAAGAATTCGATGCTTTTCTCTATACCCTATTTCCATATTTGCTTTAACATTTTAGGGTGGAAAAACATCGTAAAAATATTTCTTTACGGTTTCAGCGGATCAAACGTGAACACCGTGTTATAACCGATGCCTAAGAAAATAAAGGCGAGGATGACGAGTGTTCCGAAGAGGGTGTAACTAAGCCACGGTTTTAGTTTAAAGTCACGAATGACATTCCAACAGCCTTGCACACCATGATACATTCCTATCGTGATGAAGCCGAGGTACATTCCTTTGAATACCGGGTCGCTAAGTCTTGAGGCAGTAGAGCCATAATCATGACCGCTCTTTGGCTCGTAGTGCATCATAATATAATGTCCAATAGTCAGCACCACTAAGGCTAAGCCGGTGATGCGCTGCCACATCCATGCGCTGGCGCCGGATTTTTTGCCCTTTGCATAGGTACGAAGATGTTTGATTTCTTTATCCATTGTCGTAATGCTTAGAGAATTGGATGACCGAAGAGTTCGGTCTGAAAAATTAAGATGAACATCAAGAGTACGACTGCAATACCGACAGTCCATACTGCTTTGAGTAACGTTTTCTGATATTTTGCGCCATTGCCCAAATCAACGACAGCGATACGAATACCATTAAAGGCATGCCACATCACCAGCAAACCCAGCAACCACTCTGCTACTTTGAATGGTGGGGTAGTAAAGGTTTTCATCTCTGCGGCAAAAGCAGCGTTGCCTTTGGTCAGTGATGAAAGTGCCCAAATATGTACGAATAGATAGACTGTAAGCCCGATGCCGGTGATTCGATGTAAGAGATACGCCCACGAACCGCCGTTACGTTTGTATTTCATCATGATACGAGACCATGACCCGATCGGCTCTCTATTTGGAATATATGCCATTTCGATTGGAAAGTAATTTCTACAAATTTACGACATTAACGAGAGAAAAATGGGAATTTGAGGATTATATGGATAGTCGAGGTATAACTTTTCTCTGCTACAAAGCTCTACTATATGAGGACTTAGTTACTTCACTCTTAGCGCCGTTAGTAAGCAACCGACCAAAGCTAATGCTGCGCCGAGGATGATATTTGCAGCGAAAAGCAGGAGGATGTTCTCTTGGCTGATGGTGCCAAGCGAAAGTTCGGGGGTTATGCGTGGCAATGCAAATTCGTGAAGCGAAAACACTGCACCTGCTGCAGCAAGCCCACCGACAACACCGGAAGTCATTCCTTCGAGACAATATGGCAAGATGATCGTTCGGCGAGCTGCACCCAACATTGACATTGCCTTGATGGTATCGCGGCGTGACTCCATCGCCAACCTTGCAAGACTACCGGCAAGCGCAATTGAAACCAGTAATAAGAATCCGCCGAGAGCATAGGTCAGTGTCAGCAACGTTTTCTTTTTCGCTTCGAGCAATGAAAGAGTGTTGCCGTCGAATATTACTTCTTTGATTCCGTCGGTTTTTTTAAGCGCAGAAATAATTTCAGTGGCTCGGTGTGTGCTTAGTGATAAAAACGTCATTCGCATTCCGGCGGGCAGGGGGTTGTAGCCAACTACTTTTTGTAAGTCTTCTCCCGAATATGTAGTGTACTCGCGAAGTGCATCTTCTTTTGAGATAAATTTTTTGGTGGTGATGTCGGAATATGATTCCAGGATTTGCGAGTACCTCTCACCGGCAGCTTCGGAGTTAATCGCCGGG
>JANYDV010000236.1 GCA_025363505.1 Bacteroidota bacterium | reverse complement strand
CTTGCAATCTTATCAAACGGTTTGAGTGTCACTAACTCAAACACTGGGCAAATCACCAATGGTGTTATCGTTAGCAATACCAGCACGGGAAGTGTAACCACCGGTCTCAATGTTCAGAATACTGGTAATGGTACATTAACGACTGGTATCAATGTTAATTCGAGTAATACCAGCAGTATGACAACAGGTTTGAATATTGTCCAAACCACACCACTTGGGCTTGCCGGAACAAGTATCAAAACAAATCTTGCAGGAAGCAATAACGGTACTACCGGTTTAGATATGACAGTCACAAATGCAAGCAATTCAACATTTGGTGCAAGGATTAATGTCTCGAGTTCGGGAGGTAGTGGAAATACAGGCTTTGACCTCAATGTAAGTGGTGCCAACGGCTCAGGAAATATCGGATACAATTCTACGTTAACCACTGGAGCTGGTAATGGTCCGAACAATATAGCCTATAGAGCAAGTGTTACTGCAAGCGGACCAACTGGAATACAGGGTGTGATTACCAATACAGGAGTAAATGTAGCATCTGGTTATAGTTTTTTTCTTACCGGCAATGGTATTAATACTACCATAGGAGGTTCTGTAGATGTCAATGGATTTGGTGGAGGAGTTGCTATTGGGTATTTAGGCACTGTTAGTAACGGTGCTCAAAACCGAGGTATTGATCTAACCGTAACCGGTGCAGGTGCTAACCCAGCAACTGGTTTGTTACTCAATGTATCCGGATCTACTGCAAATAATACCGCTATCAATGTGACGTTGCCAATTTTTCAAAATGCAACAGCATTTACAACCAATATCGGTAATATCTCTTTTGGAACCTCTGCCGCGACCGTAGCAAGTGGTGCAACAATACCAGCAGGATTTACTGTCGTTTCAGTCGCTGATAACGGAGTCGCTGCTTCGGTCGCAACAGTCACATTACCGGTTGCTCCGGTGAACGGACAAGTCTGTTACATCACGACTGAGGATCCTGACGGCGTAAAGATCACCGTTGGTCTCTCGAGCGTCACGATCTCGAATGCCGAAGTAGGATGTTTTATGTTCATGAACTCCAAATGGCGCTTAGAGCATTAATCGTTTAGTTTTTTTCTCATCCTGCCCCCACGTTTTTTTAGATGTGGGGGCAGTGTTGAAGAGCGTTAGTCACATTGCGAGCTATATCGAATAATCATTAACCCTACCGACCTGTGAAAACTAAAATCATTGTACTCTTATTTGTCATGATGCTTCCAATGCTCGGCATTGCGCAGCAGAAAATGATCGATGTCAAGATTTCGAAAGAAGTCCGGGCATCGATGGTTCAAAGCAAATTGAAGCGCTCGAAGATCGAGCAGAAATTTGCTTCGGGCTTGAGCGAAGTCGTTGCACAATACAAATTCAATGGCAACACGTTGCAACCGAAACCCGGCGCACCAACAATCCAGAGCGTTGGTGATAACCAGCCTTCATTGGCGCAGGTTGATACCAAAGACCGTGTACACGTCTATTTACACGTAACCGGAAAAAACAACACTGTTGCATCGTTGGTCAAAGCCTTGAAAGCAAAAAACATTGTTGTCGAAAGCTCGAACGAGCTGATGAAAATGGTTCAAGTCTGGGTCACCCCGTCACAACTCAATACAGCGGCGGCGCTTGCTTCGATCGGCTATGTTGATCTGGTCACTTCCCCTACTCATAGTACGGGTCCTGTGAACTCGCAGGGCGTCTCGCGTATGCGTTCGGATGTGATGCAAAGCCTTACCGGCGCTGATGGCTCGGGCATCAAAGTTGGTGTGATGAGCGATGACTGCGGCTCGACAGAAAATCTGGTAAACCCACGCGTCACCAATGGCGAGCTTGCCAATGGTGCTAACGCTCCGGTGGTTCTCGATGATTCATGGGGCGGTACTCGTACCCACGAAGGTTTGGCAATGATGGAGATTGTTCAAGATGTGGTGCCGCTTGCAAAGTTATACTATGCAACAGCATTTACGGGTCTTGTTAATTTTGCTAATAATGTGAATGCACTTGCTGCCGCAGGGTGCCGAGTCATTACCGATGATATTATTTATTTTGCAGAGCCGGTATTTGAAGACGGTCCGCTTTCGACCACTATTGATAATGTCTGCACCGCAAATGATGTAGTCTATACCAGTGCTTCGACAAACTTCGCCAATAATAATACGTATTATTTTACTTATAATAATCTCGGCGGACAGACGATTGCGGGAAATCCCGGTCAAAATGTTGAAAATTTTGATGGAGCCGGAGATTTTCAAAATCAGATCACCGTTAATAACCTACAAACTGTTTTTGTGTCGCTGCATTGGGATGATAAGTATGGTGCCTCTGCAAATGACTACGATGTTTATCTCGTAAATTCAACAAACACTGCAATTCTTGCTTCTGGCAATGGATTTCA
>JANYDV010000199.1 GCA_025363505.1 Bacteroidota bacterium | reverse complement strand
TCAAAGCTCCGATCACCACACCACAAGGTGGGGGCTATAAGAGCTTAAACGTTACAGCTCGTAAAGTTTTGGGACTCTATGCCAACGTTCGCCCGTGCGTGAGCTATTCGCCCTATGTTGCGACCAAGCATCCTATTATGAATGTCGTGATTGTCCGTGAGAACGAAGAAGATTTGTATGCGGGTATCGAGCATCGCCAGACTAATCAGGTCTATCAGGCGCTTAAACTCATCTCACGTCCAGGCTCTGAGAAGATTGTTCGCTACGCGTTTGAATATGCTCGTACCAACGGTCGCAAGAAAGTAACTTGCTTCGTGAAAGACAATATTATGAAGCTCACCGATGGTCTTTTCCATAAAGTGTTCGATGAGATTTCGGTAGAGTATCCGGATATTGTTGCCGATCATTGGATTGTTGATATTGGCGCAGCGAAACTTGCCGATACACCTGAGAATTTTGATGTGATTGTGATGCCGAATCTTTATGGTGATATTCTTTCGGATGTTGCTGCGCAGATCGCCGGTTCGGTTGGTCTTGCAGGGTCTGCAAATATCGGTGAAGCCGCTTCGATGTTCGAAGCTATTCACGGCTCGGCGCCACGACGTGCCGGACAAAATCTTGCGAACCCTTCGGGCTTGCTCTTAGGCTCTGTAATGATGTTGGTGCATATCGGGCAAAACGATGTTGCAGAGAAAGTACACAACGCATGGCTCAAGACACTTGAAGATGGCGTGCATACATACGATATTTTCAAAGAAGGCGTCAGCAAAGAAAAAGTCGGCACGAAAGAATTTGCACAAGCGGTGATTGCTCGTATCGGACAAAAACCTTCGATGCTCAAGCCTGCTGATTATAGCAAAGCAAACGAAACAATGAAACTTGGTGTGACGGCAAAGTCGGCATACAAGGCAAAGAAAGAATTGTTTGGCGTAGATATTTTCCTTGATTATAGCGGTGAAAATCCTGCAAAAGTGGGTGCTGATATTTCGGCATTGACTTCAGGAAATCTCGCGCTTTCGATCGTCGAAAATAAAGGCGTGAAAGTCTATCCGAATGCACAACCTGTGCAGTCATTCACTGATTTTTGGCGTTGCCGTTTCCTGACGACTGATAACAAACCTTGCGAGTACAAACAAGTACTCGAAGTGATGGGCAAGATCAGCGCGGCAGGATATGATGTAGTAAAATCTGAAAATCTCTCCAGCTTCGACGGTGAAGTAGGATATTCGGGCTTACACGGATAATATTCAAGAGATATAAATTAATATCCCCTGTGTAGTATAGCTACTCAGGGGATGTTTTGTTTTAAATGTCTTTTATCTTAGAGCACAACAGCCGTTAAGATATTCGAACCCTCGCCACAACCCGTGACGACATATTTTCTTGATTGAACGTCGAAATAATAGTAGCCTACATAGTCATGTTGATTCATATTAGGGTAAGCTCTGATATAAATCGTGTCTCCGCTATTAAAGCCATCGAAGAACCTTGAGAACCCATCATATCTAACTTGAAAAGTATTAGCATCAGGATACTGAAATGTCTCGCGAATCATTGTATTTAGCAAAGGAGAGAGAGCAACTCGTGGATTTGTGCCAAGATCATTTTTACTTTTAGAGGAGACAATAAAAATTCTCTCTTTACCATAGCCAGAAGTTATTGTTACGTGTCCATAAATTGAAGCACTATCGTAAGAATTCAAACGTGGGATAGTTATACCATCGAGAAATATCGGGAAGTGTGGTATTTGTGTTAAATAAAGACTCACTCCATAGAGAAATGGGACAATGCCACCGCCAATAAATGAGTAGGAAGTATTCTTCCAAGTTGAATATCCAGGTTTCGAAAAACTAATCGAGTAGGTACCGGTTGACAGGCTATCAATTTGCCAGTTGCCATTTGTATCGGTTAAAGCTGAGTAATGTGTTCCTTCGATAACTACTAAAACACTATCATTATGCGGATTTATATTATACAAGTTAAAGACCTGAACGTTACCACGAAGCGAGCCGATTTGCACTACGTCGTTAATTATTGTTTCAGTAGTAGTTTTTGTACAACTGAGTAGCATCGCTACTAACACTATCAATATGATGTTTGAGTTTCTCATTAACTATTTTAGGTTGATTTTTACTGTAAAAGGATTTGATGGAGTTCCAAACCCAATGTAAACTGTTTTGCCTGTTTTCCAATCAATGTAGCAATCTATTGCCGGGTCGAGTTGAATCCCAAATTTAAGGGCGATTGGGTAGCCGATAAATGTACCCGTAGAATCATTTCCATGATCTATATCCTGAAAAAAACTCTGATTGAAATGAGAGGCAAAAGAGACGGTCGTATCATGATCTGTGGTTACATCCTGTCCGTCACCAACTACTCCTCTGTATATACCATAATCAATTGAATTCTCGTACGTAAATGATACCCCAAGCATTCTTGATTTATTAATTTTGGAAGTATGGGAATATATGATACCCTCGCTCCAATAGGATGTACTGGTATCCAATTTTGGCATTGCAATACTATCAATAGTGAGTGTAAAAGGAGCTACTTCGTAGAGTAAGGGACTTCTATAATATTCATTGGCTGTCGTGACGGCATTAAAATCTACAACACCTCCGCCAACAAAAGGGAACGATGTGTTTTTCCAAGTGCAATACCCATCCTTTGAAAAGCTTATGATGTATGTAGCAGTTGGCAGATTATCAATATACCAAAAACCTGTCGAATCTGAAACAGCTCGAAATGGTGTATTTTCCACTTGAATAAGAACTCGCGAGTGATTCGTACCAATTTCTCCACTTGCAAGAGCCAGTTTAGCTACACCTTGAAGTCTTCCGGTAGCTCGACCACCTTTATAGACTGTCACAACTTCATCGCTCTTGCAGCCAATGAAGAGCGATACAATTAGGATGTAGATGATGTGATAATGTTTCATATTAACACCGCGATCAATTCGTTTGACCTTGACGAATAAATAACTATGAAGTATTCGGAAGTGTTCTCGGTTCTTATGCTTGTTCCAATGCTTCTTCCAATAATTGTTTTCTGTAAAGATCGTGATATGCGCCTCGGAGATTGAGGAGAGTGTTGTGGTTGCCGCGTTCGGATATTTTACCGTCATCAATAACGATGATCTCATCGGCATCTTTTACGGTTGAGATTCTGTGGCTGATGATAATGCTCGTTCTGCCGCGCATTATTTCACGTAAGTTTGCGAGAATGCGTTCTTCGGTTGAAGTATCAACGGCACTCATTGCATCATCGAGGATGAGTATCTTCGGATTTCT
>JANYDV010000134.1 GCA_025363505.1 Bacteroidota bacterium | reverse complement strand
GCTCTGCCCGTTATGGAACGCATTCCAAAAATATGTGCCACTTTGGAGTTCTGATAACGAGACCTCGCGAGAATCAATCATATTTTTTCGCAGTATTTCTCTTCCGAGAATATCATGTATAGTAATCTCGGTAATTTGATCTTGGTCGTTATCAACTATTAATAATTTCTGAGCATCGACTTGTACGAAATAATCTTTGTCTGTGATTTTTGGTACGAAGACCGCAGCCGAAAGTGTATTCGTGTAAATGATGCCATCAACTCCCGCGGCAAGGGCTTTGCCATTTTTTGCAACAGCTAATGTACTTATCAAGGCTCCTGAATGAGAGGTGACGCTCGTCCAATGTTCGCCACCATCGGTTGTCTTTACTACTCTTCCTGCTTGGTTTGCTGCATAACCCGTCATCGCATTTTGAAAACTAATGCCGACAAAGACACTTGTATCAGTCCCGTGATAGACTCGTTTCCAGGTAGTACCTCCGTTTGTCGTTTTGAAAATAGCATCTTGCCCATCAGAACCGACATAAAACCCGGTTTGCGCATCGAGAAATTTTATCTCGCCAATACTCCTTGTAAATGCAAAATCTTTTTGCATCGCCCATGTCGAGCCCCCGTCGGTTGTCTTAAAAATCTTATCAAGAAAATTAAACGAAGCCCCCGCCACAGCATAGCCTGTTTTTACGTCTCCGAAACTCATAAAGCGAAATGTAAGTGTATCATTACCAGTGACTGCCTCAGTCCAGAATTTACCCGAATTTACACTCTTGAGAATTTTTCCGTTATATCCACACGCCAAAAATGTTGTCGGGTCCGATTGTTGAATCGCATAAAACCCAAATGACGAAGAGAATGTACTATTAGTCCAGGTAATGCCGTCATCATATGTTTGCAATAATAATGCACAGTTGCATGTCGGATCGTAGCCTGAGACCGACACACTGTGCGAATCACTTGCGTGTACACCGAAGATGAAATATCCGCTTTCATCGTGCCATGTACTCGTAAAGCTCTCGCCACCATCGGTTGATTTGTAGATCGACGCACCATTGGCATCCCAACTCGATAGATATGCGGTATTGGTATCGGCAAAATCTGATCCGTAGAATGTTTCTGTTGTTCCTGAAGGCGCACTATGCCATTGAGCGTGAAGATTGATAGCGCCGAGGATCATTATGCAAAAGAGAAATCGTATCGAAGTTTTCATATTGGTAATTTTGAGGAAAATGGATGAATCTTGTATGAATAATTATTATTCGCACAAGTGATATACTCCGGGTAAACCCGCAGTGATTCATATCGTTGTTCTTCGGAATTGCTTAATTATTTGGGAGACCAAAAAATAAGCCGCAATCAATGGTATGTTATTTTTTGTACTTTTTCGATAAGTAGTCTATCGTACATTGGATTAATTCTTTGACTACCTTTTGATCAATATCTTCTAACTTGTTGATGTAAATACATCCTTTCCCGTGTTTGAATTTACCTAATGTTTTTAACTTCTCAGACTTAAATGCTATAACCCCTATTAGATAGAGCGTCAGGTTTTGTTTGCGTGGCGAAAAAGCAACTAATGGTCCGTCACCTTCGCGACCACTTTCATAGACATAATGATACTTGCCAAAGCCGACAATATTCGGACCCCACATTTTCGCATTTGACTTCGTTGCCTTCTCCATTATCTTTGCAACAGCAAAACAATCGGCGCGACGTTGCGGATCGGCGACGAGATTCAGAAAATCTTCGACACTCGCTTGGGTAGCTTTTGTTTTGTTTTCAGATTTTGCCATGGCGCAATATTTTACTGTTATAAAACTCCTAGCGCACCACCTCCAACAATATCTCCGCAATATCTTTGACGTGTACGTGGTCGGCTTGGTCTTTTGTTTTTACGCCATCGGTCATCATGGTCATACAAAATGGGCAAGCTGATGCGATCGTCGTGGCTTCGGTTGCGAGCGCTTCTTCGGTGCGATCGATGTTGACGCGCTTGCCTTGTGTTTCTTCCATCCACATTTGTCCGCCACCTGCTCCGCAGCACATACCGCGCGATTTGTTGCGATCCATTTCGATAATATCAAGTCCCGGAATATTTTCCAGCACTGCACGTGGTGCATCATAGATATCGTTTGAGCGACCGAGATAACAAGAGTCGTGATACGTTACTCGCTCTTTGAGATCACCTGTAATAACGAGATTTCCTTTTTCGAGAAGTTCGGCAACATATTCGGTGTGATGCACTACGTCATAATTTCCTCCAAAATCACCCCATTCGTTTTTGATTGCATTAAAACAATGCGGGCATGTCGTAACTATTTTTTTAATATTATAGCGATTGAGCGTCTTAACATTTTCTTTGATGAGCATCTGCGCAAGATACTCGTTCCCCATTCTACGCGCAGGGTCGCCGGTACATTTTTCTTCAGTACCGAGAATTCTGAAATTGATACCTGCGATTTGCATCAATTCGGCAAATGCACGTGAAATACTTTTCGCACGAGCATCAAACGAACCAGCACATCCAACCCAGAAGAGCACCAAATCTTCTTTTGGCTCCGTAGTGGTTGCGGTGTAACTTGCCATGGTCTCGATGCCCATACCATCAGCCCAATCAGCACGTTCGCTTGGACTGAATGCCCACGGAGAAAAATTATTTTCCATTGAGCTAAATGCCGGCTGCAGTTCGGGTGGGAAGTTCGCTTCCATCATCACGAGATTTCGTCGCAAATCAACAATAACATCCACGTGCTCGATCATCACGGGACACTCTTGCATACAGGCTTGGCAGGTGGTGCATTGCCAAAGCATCTCGGCAGGAATATAGTCGCCGATGAATTGCTTTTGCTCAACATTTTCTTTGCTCATCCTCGGTTTTGCGCCGAGTAGTGCTGTTGGCTCAGACTGTTTTACTTCAGTTGCCGGAGGTAAGTTTGAAGAAGTACCTGCATAACTTCCACCCGACCATGCCGACTGCATTCCCGACTCCCACGAATCAAATCCGAATTTTTGTTCGGCAACAAGATATGGTGCTTTATCGAGCATACGTTCGCGTGTCGCGATGATAATCCATTTCGGATCAAGAATTTTTCCGGTTGTGTTTGCAGGACAGACCGAAGTACATCTGCCACAATGCGTACAAGTATCACCATCGAATAATTGTTTCCACGAAAGATCTTCAACATCTTTTGCCCCATACTGGGTAAGTGTCTCGTCTTCGAAGTTAATTGGCTTGAGATAATTTTTGCGTTTGAGATCGGAAAGAAAGACGTTTGGGATACTTGTCATCACGTGCAAGTGCTTCGAGTACGGGAGATAATTCATAAATCCGAGCACACTAATAATATGGATCCACCATGAAATCTCACCCAAGGTTGCCGTCTTATGGCAATTGCATAGTAAACTTGCAATTGTGGCAGCGAGTGGGCGAACTTCGTTCGGATAAATACCACCTGTTGCGATACGAGCGGCATTGGTCATCGTCAGCGATACAACGATCAACCCAATAGTATAGAGCACGACCTGCGCGTCGAGCTTCTCGTGCTTATCACCTTGTAGGCGCTTGACTTTCGAAACAGTCCGTCGCCACCACGCTACAATGACCGATGCGACAATCAAGAGCACAAAAATATCTTGCGAAACGGTAATAATAGAGTACGCACCACCCAGAAACGAAAGTGAGAACCGCCCCATCAGTCCTTCGCCGATAGACTCGATCACAGCGGCGAGTAATACGATGAAACCCCAAAAGATAAATGCGTGTACAGGACCGGCAACAGGATCGCGGAAGATCTTGGTCTGTCCGATGGCTATTACTAATGTGCGACGGAAACGCTCGACCAGATTATCGAAACGGTTGGTCCACTTGCCGATACGCAAAAAATCGAGCAAACGGCGAGTATTATAAAATACTCCGCCAAACGCCACTGCCAACACCACCACAAACACGATCGTCTTAATAGTCATAGGATTTCAAATGTGCAACATGCAAAAATACGGACAGACAAAGACCGGGACATAAATAAGGACTTGGGCTACTATTTTATATTAATTGAAGCGGTGGATAAAAACGGAAATATATTTTCTATGTTTTAGAATCTATTACCTAACCTATTAGAAACAGTAGAATTAACACCCCTAAGACTATCCGATAGACAGCAAACCCGACAAAGCTATGCTTGCGGACATATCCGATCAGCCAGCGCACCACAACTAATGCTGAGAAAAAGGCTGCGACGAATCCGATAGCGAGTGTGCTGAGCATGTCTTTTGTTAAAAGATCGCGATACTTGATAAGCTCATAGGCACTGGCAGCAATCATCACCGGGAAACTCAATAAAAAGCTAAACTCCGTTGCGGCTTCGCGTGACATACCACCCGCATAACCACCCATGATCGTTGCGCCTGAACGCGATACACCGGGTATCAGCGATAGCACTTGCGAAAACCCGACGATCAGCGCATCTTTGATTTTCATTGAATTCGTATCTGTCACATGCTTTTTACCGGACATCATTTTTTCGATTACAATCATAATAATACCACCCACGATAAGACTAATCGCAACTGTCGTCGGCGAAAACAGATATTGCTTGATCTTGGTATGAAACAAAAACCCGATAACAGCAGCCGGTAAGAATGCGACGAGCAAATGCAAACGAAGTCTGCCCGCAGATGAAACACTGTCTTTTGCTGTCAGTGCATCCGAGAGTCGAGTGCGGTAGATAAATCCTATAGCGAGTATAGCGCCAAGTTGTATCACGACTTCAAATAACTCTGCTTGGTTCGGATTTGAGAGCATTTTGCCGAATTCGAGCAAATGATCGGCAACTATCAAATGCCCTGTTGATGAAACAGGGATGAATTCGGTAAGCCCTTCGACCAATCCGAGGATGATCGATTGTATCCAGATCGGAAACATCATGAAGTTATTATAGTAGAAACTGCAAAGTTACGGTAAAAAGAAGCATTGAGACAGTGTTTCATCACCTGAACGAACCACTTCGATAGCGCGTTTTAACGGGCTTAATTTTTAGAGATATAGCTCTCACACTCAGCGAATGAATTCTACACGTACGACTACGATCGGCATTGCACTGATCGCCTTGGTGTTTTTCTCTTGGATGATCTTTAGCCAGCCGAAGCGGGTCCCGCCTCCTGCTAAGCCTATTGTTACTGACAGTTCTATCCCAAAAACGGATTCAACCGGACCGGCAATAGCTACCAAACCTATTGCTCCACAGGAAATGCGCTCGGCGCTGTTTCCAAGTGATACCTCAACAGCGGCAAGTTCGAAATTTATCGAAACGCCTTTGGTGAGTGCTGTGATCTCTTCTCATGGCGGTAATATTGTTAGTTGGGTACTGAAAAATTATAAGACCTACCAACGCACTTCACTTGAGCTTGTTGACAAAACGGTCAAATCCGGAGATGTAAATCTTATTTTTGTCGCAACTGACGGCAGAAAAGTCTCGACGAAAGATCTTTCGTTTATTCTTGATGATAACTCACAGAAAACCCTCGGTTATCATGATTCACTGACGATCAGGATGGTTGCGAAGATCGATTCATCGGCTTCAATCGAAAAGATCATCTCTATATACTCTGATAAATATGCAATGCATATTGAGTATCATCTCAATGGCTTGCAAAATAAAGTCGGAGGCTATCGCTATGCACTTTCTATTGATAATCCTCTCCCCTATAACGAAGCGCATACCGATGGCGAGTCGCAAGTAGCCCGTGCATTTTCGGTTTCGAAATCAGGCTCGGAAGAAGTAGATGCGAGCAAAAATGGCGAGGTGGTGCATAAATCATTTAATGGTGATGTCGAGTATGTCGCTGCCCGGACACAATATTTCCTCGCGGCGATGATCCCCGAAACTCCGCGCCCGGTGAGTTCAGAGATCACCGGAAATTCTTCTGCCGCACCCGATGGCGGAAGGATTGAGCACTACAACATGAACGTCTCCTTGCCAATTGCTTCGCCCGGCAAAGAAGTGCTTGCAGTTGAGTATTATCTCGGACCGTTGGAATATGAGCGCTTGACAAGTATGACTCCCGGGCTTGATGGCGTTATGGATTTCGGATGGCGTTTATTGGTACGCCCGATTAGCATTTATATATTATTCCCATTCTTTATGTGGCTTCACGGCTTCATTTCGAATTGGGGCTTAGTGATTATCGTGTTCTCGATTATCATTAAGTTGGCAACAATGCCATTCTCACGTAGTCAAATGCAGGCGATGCGCAAGATGCAAGCGTTGCAGCCGATGATGAATGAAGTACGTGAAAAATACAAAGACGATCAGAAAAAACAGCAGGAAGAAACATTTAAGATGTATCGCACCTATGGTGTGAACCCTGCCGGTGGCTGTTTGCCGATGATTTTGCAAATGCCGATCTTGTTTGCGCTCTATGCCGTGCTTCGTAATGTGATCGAACTTCGTCAAGCACCGTTTGTCAGTTGGATTACCGATCTTTCGGTACCCGATGCACTCTTTAAGTTCGGGACCCATGTGCCTATTCTCGGCGATCAACTTTCAGGCTTAACACTTTTGATGGGCATTACAATGGTTGTGCAATCGGCATTTCAGACAACCGACCCACGTCAAAAAGCAATGGCATATCTTATGCCAATCTTCTTTACGTTCTTGTTTAATTCACTTCCGTCGGGTGTGGCATTATATTACTTTATGTTTAATATCTTCGGTATTGCGCAACAAGTCTATAATAAACAATTCTTGCCGCCACTTGATCTTGAAGCGTTGAAAACACAAGCACAAGGCAAAAAAGGATTCATGTCAAGAATGCAAGATATGGAAAAGAATGCGCGTAAGCAACGCCAAGATTCTATGGCTGGAAAGAAACCGCTTCCTCCGAAAAAGAAAAAATAATTCGACAATAGAAATTAACGGTAAATCCCCTGAAGTAGTAAATCACTTCAGGGTTTTTTTTATAGTTCGAAAAAGTTGATAGTGATTGTCACTGCACCAAAAACATCGGAACTTTACATTATTATTCTCTATTAGATTTATAACTCTTAATAAAGGTAATTCGAAAGGAAAGATTATGATCTCTTCGCTTAGAATGGGCAAATTAAAGCTGCGTTTTTGGTGTGGGATATTGCTCCTTATTGTACTATGCCCGATTACATCAAAAGCAACTATTCCTGATTATAATCCTATTCATGTGGATACTGTCCAAGTAGGGACTGTACCAATGGCAGATTCAGTACGATTTGTGACTACCGGATCTTCTTATGGTCATAGTTATGATGCTCTTGGCTACAATAATACAATATTAGTATATCACGTTTATGATTCAGCAGGTTCTGTTCATATAAAAACTTATGAGCCAGGTGTAACACATGGAAGCAAAATTTTTGAGTCTATGGAGATATCAGAGACAAATCATAAGATTCAAATCAAGCTCAACCTTTTAGAGGCTTGTAACGCAGACATCCGAACTTTAAATGAACTTGGACATACAGTCGCTAGTACTAATGGACTAATCAGAGGTGGTGAATCTATACTTCTTATGCCAAATACTACTATGCCTGGCACGATCAATCTATTGAATGGTAACTATTTCGTTAGACTTTCAATAGGTGATTTTGTAACAACACAAAGGATTAGTATTAGTCAATAAGAGATTTCTATCTTGATACATGAGACTGGAAATCCTCTGAAGTGCAACATCACTTCAGGGGATTTTGATTTTGAGGCCCAGATTTCTATCTAAAAGTTCTCTATTTGGGATGACACCCAAGCAGAGAACTTTCTGTTTTTACTTTGCTCTTATGTCAATTTCTACACTACACGATACGATCTATGCGCTCTCGACGCCACTTGGTACGAGTGCGCTTGCTACACTTCGCCTCAGTGGGTCTGATGCTATTGGTATTGCGGCAAAATGTATCGAGTCGAGCGAAAAATTGTTTACTGCACTCGGAGGTGATTCGTTTTATACAAATGTATGTGATGCCAACGGCGACCATATTGATGACGTCGTGGTTACGGTGTGGCGCGCACCTCGCTCGTATAATGGAGAAGATATTATCGAGTTTCATACACACGGCTCTCCGGTGATAATGGATATGCTTGGCAACCAGCTCACCCTATACGGGGCAAGGCTTGCAGAGCATGGCGAGTTTTCGAGACGTGCATTTATGAATGGGAAGCAATCGCCAGAAGAACTTGAGCGAACACTGATGCGTCTTGATGCATCGAGCGAAGAATCGCTCACGAAAATCGAACGAGTGCTCGGGGAAAAATTTGATCGCTTGCGAAATATATACGATGATATTATTTCGCTCTTAGCGCAGGTGAATGCACAAATAGATTTCGGAGAATCAGATCATGTGGAAATTACCGGATTCGAAATACAAGTCGCCATTATTATTGACAATCTTGAGAATCTTCGTGCCAAAGCTGTTAATGAGCAAATAAACAAAGGTTATTATTCTGTGGCACTTACCGGAGTGCCAAATGTTGGTAAGAGTAGCCTTTTCAATACCTTGCTCCGATATGAGCGCAGTATCGTTTCCGAGATTCCGGGTACGACGCGTGATTATGTGGAAGCATTCGTGATGCTCGAAGGGTTTAAGGTAAAGATCATTGATACTGCAGGGCTTCGTGATGCAAGCGATATGATCGAAACAAAAGGCATAGAGCTTGGGACGAATATCGCCGAACGTGCCGATGTCGTTTTGCGAGTGACCGATCCTGAAACCCGTGCTACAAAAGGCTTTGCCGATGAGATTGTCGTTCATAATAAGTGTGATGTTGATGGATTTCGATCCGGTGTTTTTGTTTCTGCACAAACAGCAGAAGGCTTGCCGGAATTAAGCAAGTATATTGCTTTGCAAATAAGTTTGATAGATTCTGCAAATACAGGATACTCACTGTCGAAATCGGAAGCCCGTATTATTGATGAATCAATGCAACTGTTGGCTCAATCAAGCAAAAGTACTGAGATATCAATTGTTGCTGAAGATATTCGAGCCGCAGCTGATCAGATTGCATCGTTGCTTGGATTTAACATCTCAGAAGATAGCTTAAACTACATTTTTAGCAAAATGTGTATAGGTAAATAATTTATTTATCTAATCTGAGCTATAAATATCAAAATATTATCATTTTAGACCGTCTAAAATGAGTTTTTTTCATAATAATCACAAATCCGTTCCACGTGGAACAGCTATTCGCAGATATAATCGTCGTAGGTGGCGGACACGCCGGCATCGAAGCAGCCACAGTAGCTCATAAAATGGGGCTGAAGGTTAGGCTGTTGTCTTTGCATGCCGAAAAAGTGGGCGAGCTATCCTGTAACCCAGCTATTGGAGGAACGGCAAAAGGACAAGTTGTAAAGGAAATAGATGCTCTCGGCGGATTGATGGGCGAGATTGCGGATGAGGCGACGCTCCATTTTAGAATGCTCAATCGTTCTAAAGGTCCTGCAATTTGGTCACCCCGGGCACAAGTTTCTCGTAGCCAGTATCCTATTATTGCACAACGAAAATTGAGAGAGCTTGACCCGGAAATAATTGTGGGTGCTAACGTGCAAAAAATCTGGATAAATGGTGGAAAAGTGAAAGGAGTTGTATTATCCGATGGCTCAAAACTCGAGGCAAAAGCCGTTATTGTATGTGCAGGGACGTTTTTGAATGGAGTAATGCATACCGGACTTAACCAAACTATTGGTGGACGGTTTGGGGAAGAACCAACTTCTTTATTAACAGAACCCGAAGGTGCACTCTCATTAGTCAGTTATAGATTGAAGACTGGAACGCCTCCAAGAATATCTCTGAAAAGTATTAATACCGAAAATCTTGAGATTCAGGAAGGGGATAAGGATATTGTCCCTTTCTCGTCCCATACAGAGAATAAACTTACGAATTCGATCCATTGCTACATTACTTACACCTCGGAAGTTACCCATTCCGAGTTAGCTAAAGGTTTTGAGCAATCGCCAATGTTTACCGGTGTTATACATGGTAAGGGACCAAGATACTGTCCATCTATCGAAGACAAGGTAACTCGTTTCCCGGACAAGACCCAACACCATCTATTTCTCGAGCCTGAAGAAGCCGATGGGGATGTTGTGTATGTAAATGGTTTTTCCACCAGCCTTCCCGCAGATGTCCAACTTGCGGCATTAAGAACTGTGCCCGGTCTTGAGAATGTTGAAATGATCAGACCCGGTTACGCGGTCGAATATGATTATTTCCCGGCATATCAGTTATTTCATACCCTTGAATCAAAATATATAAGTGGGCTTTATTTTGCCGGTCAGATTAACGGCACCTCAGGTTATGAAGAAGCTGGAGCACAAGGAATGGTAGCCGGTATAAATGCTGCCGCAAAAATAAAGGGTATGGCAGAGTTTACTGTATCCCGTGACGAAGGGTATATTGGCGTACTTATAGATGATCTCATTAATAAAGTACAAGAGGAGCCGTATCGTTTGTTTACCTCAAGTGCTGAGCATCGGCTTATTCTCCGCCAGGATAATGCTGATCTCCGGCTCTCGAAAAAGGCTTATGATTTTGGTTTGATCTCTCAATCAGATTATGAAAAGGTGTTACAAAAGCAGGAATTGCTTGACCGATTGATATCCTGGAGCGAAAAAGAAAAGATAGTTTCAAATACCGAACCTACACAAAAACAAACGGTAAAGAGCTATATAGTAAGTAATGGGGTCTCTATAAAAGAACTGTTAGAGCATTCGGAAACTGGAAGAGAGCTTCTACCTCTATATAATGAACAGCTTCTTTTACTTGCTAATACCGAGATAAAATATGAGGGATATATCAAGCAGCACCACAATCAGATAGAAAGACTTCGTGGGCATGAAAGCAAGAAGATACCCCTGGGCATCTCATTTAAGTCAATCACTTCATTAAGCACCGAGTCACGTGAAGTGCTCGATAAAGTAAAACCTGAGACCATCGGGCAAGCTTCACGGTTGCCGGGTGTTTCACCGACTGATATTGCAATTCTCGTAGGAACATTTAAGTGACGTTCCACGTGGAAATTAAATATCAATAAATATAATTTTACATATATTTTATATGAACCATCTATTCAAAGAAGTATCAAACCTGGCTACCGAGCAGCGGAATCCTGATTCAATGAATATGGATATGATGAGTACGGCGGATATTCTTCGGCTTATCAATGACGAAGATGCCAAAGTTGCTCATATTGTCAAACAGGAAATTCCGTACATCGAAAAGGTCGTGAACAAACTTGTGGGGTTGCTGGCATCGGGTGGAAGATTATTTTATGTCGGGGCAGGGACCAGCGGCAGAATGGGAGTAATTGATGCGGCAGAGTGTCCGCCAACATTTGGAACAAGCCCTGCGCATATCCAAGCAATCATTGCCGGTGGCAAAGAAGCTGTTTTTCGTTCGCAAGAGGGCGCCGAAGATAATCAAGAAAAGGGCGGACTCGAAATTGCGTTGCAACGATGTACCGATAAAGATATGGTGATTGGTATTGCAGCAAGCAAGCGAACACCTTTTGTGATCGGAGCCTTGAAAAAGGCGTCGGAATTGGGTTCTCCAGCTGTTCTTATTACAACAAATCCGCGCGAAAGCCTCGATACCTCATATTTATTCGAAGCAATTTGTCCTGTTGTCGGACCTGAAGTGTTGATGGGTTCGACGCGGATGAAATCGGCACTTGCTCAAAAAATGATCGTGACGATGATCACGACCACGACGATGGTTCGACTCGGGAAAGTATATGAAAATATGATGGTCGATCTTCAACTGACAAATCAGAAACTCAGCGAGCGTGCTAAGCGTATCATTATGTTGGCAACAGGTGTTGAGTACGAAAAAGCTGCAGAACTACTGAAGACCAGTGGCAATCACGTTAAGAGTGCAATCGTTATGCAAAAAAAATCGGTAAACGTACAAGAAGCTAAGAAGCTTATTTCCGATGCCGGGGGCTTTGTCAGGACGGCGATAGGTAACGGTTAGTCATTGATATATAATATATTACAGTACTAAGTGTAAATAAAGGGTTTTGCATCTGCAACTTTGACTCTCCTATGGTGTTGCTTTATTATAGGGAAGTACCCTATTAATTCACTTCAGCTATCGAATCACGATGGCAACAGCTTTACAACCAGTGGAAAGACGCTCTCAGACAGGTCCGAACGAACAGGATCAGTCTTATGAGATCGCGTTGCTTCACGCTTTTCGAGAAGGAAAACGTGAGGCATATACCGAGCTGTACCTCCGCTATCGCCAGAGGGTGTATGCCTATTGCCTAAGAATGCTCGGTAATGCTCAAGAAGCTGAAGATCTCTTTCAGGAAGTGTTTATCAGAGTGTGGCAACGGGCGTATCAGTTTACCGAAGAAAAAAGTATCTCCGGTTGGATATTTACGATCGCTCATAACCTTTGTCTCAATAGAATTCGCGATCGTAAAGAACATGATAGTATTGATAATTATATCAGTCTCAGTTCCAGTAACCCTGAGATGGGTGAAGATTGGGCAGCAAGAATTCAAAGTGCACTTGAACAAGTACCACCAGAGAATAGAGAGCCATTTGTACTCTTCGAATATCAAGGGTTGAGTTATCAGGAGATCTCGGAAGTAATGAAGCTGACGATCGCCGCAGTTAAAAGTAGAATTTATCGGGCTCGAGAAGAACTTCGAAAAATATTAGAGCCGTATTATAGAGACGAACAATAACATAATATAGAAATCATCAATTAAGATGGGAATAGGAAATATTTCAGAATCGCTTCAACAATTCCTCGACGGGAGTCTTTCCGGCGATCAGGAAGCGGAGTTGCTACACCGACTTTCGGTTTCGCCCGAACGTCGAGAGGTGTTGCGTAGCTATATGAAGCAGTCGGCAATTATCAGTGCCGATCGTAATGCAATTGTTGTGCCGTATTCTGCCGAGCAAAAATTGTGGGCGGCTATTGGCGCAATGTCACCGGTTGTCACCGCTGTTCCCGTGACGACAAGTGTTGCCACAAGCACTGCCATGCTTGGTTCGAGTGTTTGGAGAATGAGTGCTGTCGCTGTGGTTGCAATATTACTCGGTCTTAGCTCAGGATACTTATTATGGAGCGGAAATAATTCTTTACAAACTCAGGCTACTTCTGATTCACAGATTACACCATTGCTTCGAGAAAATGTCGGACATTCTGTTACATCGTCAGCCACGAATGTAATTGCCGAAAGATCGGGAATAAAAAATATTCGCAACAGTGACCACTCAGAACACATCACGCGCCAATCTATCGGTGCCACGTTACAACAGCCGCCACATTTAGCAGACGGGACAGATTTATCGGTCGATCTTCTTCCGGTTTTTGCTGATCTTCAGCGGACGAATGCTCTGCCCGAAGCGCTAGCGCTTCCGGCAAGTGTAAGTTTTATCCGCGACCCGAATACACATCAGCGCGAACACCCAAGTATCGGTGGTGTATTGCAAACACATTCGCCGAAATTTCTCGAACGTTTTGATTTTGCTATTCATGAAGGAATCGGAAAGCAATTTCCGAATACTGCTGCAACCAACACCTCGATGCCGATTATTACCAACTCTGATATTTGTGTGAAGTATCAACTCACACCGGAGTTTTGGATTGGTGCATCGTTCGGCACGGCAAACGTTACACAGAAAAAACTTAGCACTGCGTTTGTTGATCCTAATGCTCCGCAATTGCAATATCAGATCGTGAGTGATCTTGTTCATGAGCAAACAGTGTGGGGTGGTGGTCTTATCGAATATCGTAAACCTATCAGCTCAAAATTTACATTCGCCGCGAATGTCGGGCTTGCGGCTTCGACCCTCGGACCGATTATCAGCTCTGAGCTTGGAGTTCGTTATGACGTTACCGGTGATGTTGGCGTTTTGCTGGGGCTTCGTGGTTCGAGAATCAATAGTAATGTCGCAAAACAATATCAAGATATTATTACCAGCAGTAGCTTCACTGCCGGAACAGGAGTTGCACCAGGTGTGACCGATGATAAAGCCAATTTGAATGTGGAGATTTCAACCGGGATTTATTTCCACTTTTAAAGCATTGCTTGTCTACAGTAAGATTGCGAATTTATTTGGGGGAGACAATATGAAAAAAAATCTGCTTATTATTTTCCTCGGAATGATCCTTGCATCTTGTAACGCTCCGACTAGCCCAAGCCTTCCGGTGAGTGCCCCTGCCGACCAGTATTTTTTTCCGACAGTTAATGGTACGCAATATATTTACTCCGAAGGTACACTAAGTGTTTCCGATACCACAACCTATCAGATTATTGTGGGTGTAGCGTATGACAGTTATGCAAAACTTGTAAAAAAAGATACCGGTATTAATAATGATGTATTGTACTATTATAAAGTAGGCT
>JANYDV010000130.1 GCA_025363505.1 Bacteroidota bacterium | reverse complement strand
CTCATCATAGGATTTATCACATTGCCGGGTATTGAATATCTTCAGAAAATACATCCGGGATATCCCTACATCCCTGTTTCCAACGGGAGTTCATTGATCTTTGGTAAGACCATACTCTATACTTTTCTCGAAAAGATGTTTGCACCATCAACTGTGTACATTCCACCCATGAATGAAATGTATCATTATCCACTACTGTGTGTTGGTTGGTTTGGACTGTTTGTCACGTCCCTAAATCTTCTTCCGGTCGGGCAACTTGATGGGGGGCACACCACATACGGATTATTTCCACCGAAAGTACATAAAATTATTGGTATCATTACCGTCTCAATACTTGCATTACTTTCAATACCGGAATTAATACTCGGCTTTGTACCAAATTCATTCTATCCAAATGTGACATGGCTTGAACCTATTGCCATTAATGGCGGATCCACTTGGATTTTTTGGGTAATAATGATTGTGGTTGTAATCAGATTTCGACATCCTCAGACGCTTGATGAGTCGTCATTAGATACAAAAAGAATAATAGTTGGTATCATATCTCTCTTAATATTTATTATTTCATTTACACCATCGCCGCTATTTATGCGATAAACTCACGAGTTTCAATTATGTCCGGTGTCTGACAGCGAATAATATTGACGAAAGATGTTTTGCCCATAGCAATCTCTGAAAGCATTGTCGTTACTGCTGTTGCAACCATCGAGACAGGGATAGTATTTATCGACTCACCTTTTTTTGGAATGAGTATATAGGATGGTATTTTATACGGAAGCCATTCACCTGCTTCAGGATAGAGTCCGATAATGGGTTTCGACTCAGCACTGACAATATGAGCCGTGCCTGTATCAGGAGTAATAACAAGACTTGAAAATCGTATAAGTGTTGTTAGCTCAAGAACATCACGAGTTGCAAAGTAATGTACGCGAGGGATCGAGCTCATCGCCATTTCTAATTCATGATGATTCTCAGGAAGGGAAGTAACCATCAATGTGTATTCAGTATGGTGATCTGAAATATATTGCGCAAGCAGAATATTATTTTTAATGCCCCACTTGCGTGCTTCAGGTGCATCTGTATTCAACACTATATAGGACGTAAGCGAATCTTGCTGTAGAATAGTTTTTATTCGCTGGTGTGTCAACGTTTCGGCAGTATTGGAAACAATTATTGATGGGCGCTCATTTGTTTCAATAGGAAGCGCAATAATTGATCTGAGCAAGAACTGGACCTGCTCAGTCATTTGCATTTCTTTTTCGGGTTGCGGAAGTGATACTAAACGTGAAAATAGCGCTTGGTGTCCTTCGGCATTTGCCGAGCCGATGGTAGCTGTAACTCCTGTTGATGTCGAAAGCCCTGCGATCATTGCACCGCGAGTCTTTTGATTAAATTTGCACATCAATACAATATCCCAATCGGTTTTGCGAGTTTTTTTAGTAATCCGAAAAAAATCAAAAAACGATTGAGCGGAGTAATCGTAGATCACATCAATATCAGTATCATCACGTAAGAGACCCAGATTTTTCGAGCTCCCGGCGACCCCAATTTTTATTGATGGTTTGAGTCGTTTGAGTATTCGCCAAAGTGGGGTAGTGACTATCATATCACCAAGTGCATCATAACGAATAATGAGCACGCTGTTGACATTCTCTAAAGGAATTGGCGAGTGTATTTTTTTTACCCGAAGCAATTTTCCAAAAAGTCGAAGGAGGAGTATCTTATTGACTTTTTCGATTTTATTAACAATACGTTTCTTTAACGGAAGACCATTGTTATAGACCTGCTTGGGTCTATACATATAACTGTTCTTCCTGGTGGACATGTTCGTGGAGAAAAATTATTGTAAGGAAACAAGTCCTTCGGTTGCGGCTCTCATCTGAATATGATACAGACGGTGATAGACACCGTTGGTGTTTGCAAGCAATTGCTCATGGGTACCGATCTCGGTTATTGTGCCTTTATCAAAAACGGCAATACGATCTGCGTTTTGTATGGTCGAAAGCCTGTGAGCTATCACAACGGCAGTACGTTCCTTTAGCAACCGCTCGATTGCTTCTTGTACGAGCATTTCGTTTTCAGTATCAAGTGCGCTTGTTGCTTCATCGAAAATGAGAACAGGAGGATTTTTCAGCAGTGCACGTGCAATAGCAATACGCTGACGCTGTCCACCGGAGAGTCTTACGCCTCTGTCACCCACCATTGTGTCATAACCATTTGCTGAAGCTAGAATAAAATCATGCGCATTCGCTGCACTCGCAGCCTCATAGATCATTTCCGGCGTTGCTTGCTTATTTCCATAAGCAATATTATTATAGATCGTATCATGAAAGAGAATCGTGTCTTGGGTTACTATACCAAAAAGTCTCCGAATTGAATGCAAAGTATACTGCTTTATATCCTTGCCTTCAAGAAGGATTGACCCGGAAGTAGGGTCATAAAATCTTGCAAGCAAATCCACAAATGTTGTCTTACCCGCACCGCTCGGACCGACGAGTGCCAGTACTTCGTTGGGTCTGATCTCAAGAGTGATCTGATCAAGTGCTTGCTCATCGGTGTTACCGTAATGAAAACTGACATTATTGAAGATGATGGGCTGAGTATGTTTTGATGGTGCATCGTCCGAACCAGATGGGACCGAAGGGATCGCATCAAGCACCGTAAATACATTTTCCGAGGCAGCCGACGCTTCATGGAGCTTACCGACTACTTCCGATAGCGTACGCACAGGCTGCATAAGCCAGATCATTGAGATCAAAAATAAAAACAATTCACTGCCGAGCATTTTACCGGAGAATACTTCCTGTCCACCAAACCATAAAATACCGATGAAGCCCCCAATGGCAAGCATCTCATTAAGCGGACTAATCGTTTGTCTGATACGAGTCAGCCGACGTGAAAATCTGTAATGCCGTGCGGTTTCGTCCTTAAATCTTTGAACTTCGTACTGCTCCATTCCAAATGACTTCACAACCTTTATCCCACTGATCATTTCTTGAGCTACCGTGAGAAAACTACCGATCTTTTCTTGAACACGATGGGCATAGCTCTTGAGCGACTTCCCCAAAAAATTAATTAAGAGAATGCTGAGCAGTGCTATACCAAAAGCGATGAAGGTGAGTTTTGTATTGATTGCAAACAAAATGTAGAGAAACCCAATCATTTGTAATGGCTCACGAATTAACGTTGTGAGACTTGATGTCAGCATTGAATTGACTACGCCGACATCATCAGTAACTCTCACCAATAGATTTCCCATCTTACGATCATAAAAATAATCAAGAGAGAGGTTTGACAATTTTTCGAATACTGTGTCGCGAAGATACTTACTCGTGCCGCCTTCGACAAGTGCCATTAAGTAATTAGCGATGTACTGGAAAATATTTTTGAGTAAATAAGTAAAAAAAAGGAATGTGCAAATTTTTACTAACGCTTGTGTCGGAGTGCCTTGTTGAAAATATTCTCGAAAAGATTGAAGCAGCTCATTCCGCAGATTGCCGCCCATATTGGGGATGGGAAGCCCCCCGCCGGGTAATGTACCATTCTTCGCTTCGCCCAAGACGACTGCCATTGCGGGCATGAGGGCGAGGACTACTACTGTTGAAGCAAGAGAAGTAAGAATGTTAAAGAATACGGAAACAGCAAATGTTACACGAAACGGTTTCGTGAATGGAAGCAGGCGTCTATAGTTTTTCCACATATTACCGTTGTCCCAATGATATATCTATTCTCTTCTGTAACACTTTTACTGCTGCAATAACAGGTTCGGCTTCGAGCGCCGCAAGATTTGG
>JANYDV010000109.1 GCA_025363505.1 Bacteroidota bacterium | reverse complement strand
ATTGCAACGACGTAAATTAGTTCTTGCAGGCTCCTTTTTTTGCGAAAGCTGGCAAAAACCGACTTTCGCAAAATTGCTTTTTTCGTGCTTTTTAATACTTCCATAACAAGTTCTTCCTATATTTAAAGTCTAATTGATAAGCACCTAATTTTCATTAATTAATAAGGACGTTTTTATGCCTACTATGACAACTTATGCGCCCGGCAATTTTTGCTGGTTTGAACTTGCGACCAGCGACCAAGCTGCCGCTAAAGATTTCTATTCTAAAGTCTTCGGTTGGACCAGCAACGACACCCCAATGGGACCGGAGCAATATTACACCACTTTTGAAGTTGACGGAAAAGCCGTCAGCGCTGCTTATGGAATGGATAAAGCTCAGCTTGACCGTGGCGTTCCATCACATTGGAATCTCTATGTTTCTGTGGCAAATTGCGATGTTAGTACAGGCAAAGCCGAATCGCTTGGCGCGACTGTGGTGATGCCTGCTTTTGACGTTATGGAACATGGCAGAATGTCGGTCATTCAAGACCCAACCGGAGCAATGGTTTGCCTTTGGGAAGGTCGTAACCATCACGGTGCCCAATCCGTCGGAGAAACAAATAACTTTTGTTGGTGGGAGCTGAATACTCGGGACACAGAAAAAGCAAAAGCATTTTATACTGCGCTTTTTGATTGGACAACGGGTGGTTCGCCGGAATATACTGAATGGAAAAGTGGGGAATCAACCATTGGCGGGATGATGGAGATACAGGCTGACTGGGGTCCAGTCCCTCCGAACTGGCTTTCCTATGTTGCAGTAACTAACTGTGATGAAATAGCTGAAAAAATTAAATCACTTGGTGGCAGTGTCATGATGGGACCAATGGACATCCCAAATATGGGACGGTTTGCAGTCGTTGCTGATCCACAAAAAGCAGTGTTTGCAATCTACCAAACCCAGAGATAACCATTTCTTATTAGATTCTTTCTAATGGATTGTGTCGGATGAAACTCCGGCACAATCCAACTTTTATTTACTGATAAAATTTCCGGTTATGTCTGATTATACTATTACAAACGTTGCCGCTCAAACAGTAGTGAGCACTATTCAAACTTCGACACTTGCCGATTTCAAAGAGCTTTTTCCAATATGGCTCCCGAAAGTATACCAGTATGCAATGAGTATTGGCGCAACGATTGTCGGTGCGCCATTTGCGCGTTACCATCAATTTGATAGCGAAGTAGTAATTATTGAGTTAGGACTTCCGATCTCAGGAAATGTTATTGGAAATGGCGACTTTGCTCAGCACGAAATTCCGGCTACGAAAGTGTTCGTGATAGAGCATATCGGACCGTATGATAATTTGAACAAAGCATGGTCGGCACTTGCCAATGCTCTCAAAGAGCAAAATTTGGAATATAATGGTCCATGTTGGGAGTCATACATAACGGACCCCGATACTGAGCCTGACCCAAATAAATGGGTGACAAAGTTATATCAACCGATTAAATAATCGCAGTACGTCAGAACCGTCGTTATAGATTAGCATCTCTAAAATTCTTTTTTGGTACATCCATTTATGAACAATTTTTTTTCGCGTTATGGATTTTGGTTGCTGATAATCATCATCGTGGTCTTTAGATTTGTTTATAGTCTGACCACAGAGTTTTGGTTCAAAGATGAAGATGTCTTGCAAATCTACCTCATCGGGTTAAAATCTTTTACCACACACACCTTCCCGTATTTCGGCGCTGACCTCGTTTATAATGGTGCACAAATACCGGGTGGTCTGCAGGGATTTATTGTATCAGCACTGTGGTATGTTTGGAAAATACCCGAAGCACCATTTATTGTATTAAACATCGTTCTTACTGTGAGTTTGGGCTTGCTGGCTTGGTACTTATCAAAACGAATACAAGATGTTTCGCGGACTTTTATTTGGATTTATGTCTTTTTAATTCCGTGGTCGATCTGTTATTTTACCCGTGTAATAAATCCCTCACACGTCATCCCCGGAGCTATACTATTTTTCATTGGAATATTTGAGATATATCCTTCGGTACGAAAAAATATTCTTCCACAATGGCTTTGTTTTTATTTCTTGGGTTTTGGGATTCTTTGGATATTCCAATTACATATGTCGTGGGTATTACTTGGTCCGTTTACAGCCGTAGCATTTTATTTTTTAATGCGCACAAAAAATATCCGAGTTATTCTAAAAAGCACCGTTTCTTTTCTTCTCGGGTGTTTGACGACTGGAAGTTTGCTGATTCCGACCCTCATCAACTACGGACTTTCAGCCCAGAAAGGAAAAAGTGTTTCGGGAATGGTCGAACTCCATCCTGAAAATGCAGCGAATATTTTAAAAATCCTTTCTACATTTCTGGCTTATGGCAGCTTTGATGTCTCACGATTTATCGGTGGTAATAGTGACGAACGAGTTCTTTTTTTGAAGGATTATCTTTGGGCGGCTCCGTTTACGGTGTTTGTCGCGCTTGTTGGTCTCGCGCAAGCTCTTTTCCTTATTTATACATTCTTCCGTAAAAAAGGCGATGAGGTAATGTTACGAAATGTATCACATTTGACCATTGGCTCGTTTTTACTTTTTTTTGTGATGTCGCTTTTCTCGCGAGTGCCGCCCCCGTCTCATGCTGCGGTGTTGTTCTTTCCGATGTTAGTATTATATTCTCTGTATGCCTATCGCCCAATACTTAAAAAAGTTTGGGTGCAGCGATCGTTCTATATCACGTTCTCCTCGGCGGTAATAATGTACATTGCAATTGCACTAAACAATTATCAAACGATCTCAATGTATAAGAACAGGGAAGTGATCGTGAAAGCACTCGATCAAGATGACTACAGGCTTGTTGGCAAACGGCGGTATGAGAAATAAGTTAGTCTCGTGACATCATTCGCTCGGCAACTTGTTTGCCAAGTGCTCTTGATTGTTGTGCCGGATCGAAAGCACTATCGTGCTTCGTTGATTTAAGAGGACTTGTTTTAGACGGCAAAGAATTTGTGGTCATAAATCGTGTTCGTTCTGCCGGATCAACAAACACCGGTTTGTCGGTCGAGAGATGCTCTTGCTTTGATCTCCATGAATGTTCGGTGCCTTCGGCGGCAAGCATTATCAAATGATTTGTTCGATATTTTGTATTCAGTTTATCAAACGTATTCATTACTGCTTCGTTTTTGCGAAGAGTATCTTCGTCGGTATAAAAATTTAATTGCATCTCTTTTGCCGGCGCAAGGTCGGTCAGTATCACACCGAGTTTTTGATACTTATATCCCTCGCGATATATTTGTTCAAGCAAACGGTGAACGTGCGCGATGAGATTCGGAGTGTAGGATGTTGGTTGCGAAAGGGAGTCGTTGATCGAGTTGGAATACTTTTCGTCTTGATTAAAACGATTCGTATGGATAAACACGCCCGCAATGCCTGCGACAAGATTATGTGCTCGGAGCGATTCGCAAGCCATCCCCATAAAAAGTGCGGCGGCTTCTTTGAGTTCAGGTAGTGTCTTGACATATCTGCCAAACGAACGTGACCGCATGATTTGCTTCGGTGGCGAAAGATTTGCTTCGACAGGAATACACGGGGTACCCCGAAGCTCCCAAACCATTTTTAGCCCGCCAATGTGCAAATGGTCGAGTATCCATTTGTCGGGTTGTGAAATGAGCTCAAGTGCTGTTTTGATATTGTATTGCTCGATCAGCATTGCGGCAAATTTTCTGCCAACTCCCCAAAGATCACCCACCGGTAATGATCTCAAGTAGTCATTACGTTTGGGGTCGCCATAGATATTGAGCACCCCTTCAAGCGATGGATCTTTTTTACAAAACTCGGCAGCTACTTTGGTAAGTGTTTTGGTTTCGGCAATGCCGATTGAAACAGGAATACCGACTTCGATCGAAACTCGATTGCGAAGCCCACGCAAATATTGCTCCGGCTTTTTCCATTCTAAACCATTCATATCTATGAATGCTTCATCAACAGAATAGACTTCGACTTCGGGAGAAAAGTCGCGCACGACCGACATTACTTGCTCGGATAATTGCATATACAAATTGAAGTTCGCACTAAAGCATTTAATGTCGTGCTTTTTAATCAGATCACGGTGCATATAAATGGGACCAGCCATCGGCACACCAAGCGCCTTTACTTCATTTGAGCGCGAAATAACAACGCCGTCATTATTAGAAAGGACAATAACCGGTTTTCCATTGAGCGAAGGATCGACCGTCCGCTCGCAGGAAACATAAAAATTGTTGCAATCAACCAGCGCAATCATAGGTGCTTGTACATATACCTATATATAACCGATAGGCACCTACGAATGTCAGTTTAAGAGACTAAGTGCTGTAGTTTCAAGACTCAACTACTCACAACCGCTCGGTTCTAACCAGTAATAACCCGGCGCAAAATTATTTCCAGTTTCAAGACTCAACCAAAAAAAAAAGCCGCCGAACACTTTTCAATGTCGGCGACTCCCTTTAACAATTAAATCAGGTACTAAACTGACTTAACTCAGAATGCAAATATACAACTATTCCCGTCGTTTTCCAAACACACCGAGTTCTTGCTCCTTGCGCTCATAGTAGGCAAGCCCCTCTTCCTCAATCCGCAACAGCAACCAATCCATCGGCTGCGACCCTTCAGTGTCCTGATCGAACGCCGAGTGGCGCATCCGCAACAATTGGGCAAGCCGGTACTTCCTTATTCCGTGCTCGGCGCAAATAGCG
>JANYDV010000061.1 GCA_025363505.1 Bacteroidota bacterium | reverse complement strand
TCAGGAGCAGTTGGCGCACGATGCAAGAATTGATTATACAGCAGTCCAATCAAAATTGATCGGTACTCTGTACTTGAAATAATTAATTGAGCAAATGCTTGACGGGTCAGTGTGTTTTGATTCAACGATTGAAGGAATGGTTGGCTTTCAGGAGTTGATGGAGGGCGAGACAATAGATCGGTATAAACCCCATTGATAAATGCGACATTCGTACCGGAATGCAACGAAAAATATTCAGAGGAGCCCAAGATAAAAGCAAGAATGTTGTCGAGCGTCACTCCGCTATTGAGTTGTGCAAGAAATGCATTGGTCTCCGCAGCGCCGGGAGCGCGATGTAAGTATGTTTGGAACATCTGCGCGATCATTGCACCTCGAAACTGATTACCCAAGAGAATACTTTTTGCAAGAGCCGAACAGTTTGCATCAGTTGTAATAGATTTCGCTTTGAAAAACCTTGCACAAAATGTGCCGTTGGCTATACCCAGAGTTTTGTTACCGATATTCAGTGTTAGTCGAGAAATGCCAAGATTATTGTCTTTCGGAATATAGTGCAACAGTGTTTGCTGAGAAGATTCTAACGACTCTACTTTTATTTTAATAATAAGCGGCGATGCGTGCGATCCTTGCGCACCCGCGCTCAGCGACGGGAATGAAACTTCGGTAATGACAGGGTTGTGGAAACGTATTGAGTGAGCAAAAACAACACCACCTTGATAAACGACCTCTAACGATTTGTTATAGGAGGAGTTTTTTGATTCAGATAATATACGCAATACATCAAGCGGCGAAACAACATCTTCACAAGCAAACAACACCCATTTCGACGTCTCGACATTCTCATCAAAATTGCTACAATGTTCTATCGAACCAATGGAGCTTCGAACACCTTCAGGATCGCTAAACTCCATCCCTATTATATGCCCGACTTGTTTGTTATCATAGAACAAACCGAGACTCGAAGGTTGAGCTTTTTGAAGCTCATCAACTACCTTTCCCCAATGTTGGTCATCAATAGTACCGTTGTCTCCATCGTTCGGAGCATTTTTTCCGGTAGAATCAGCACCGGTCGTAGATCCCTGCCCATTGGTATTATTCCCATTTGTTGCGTTATTGATACTATCTAAGGCATGACGAATACTATCACTATTATCACTCGTATTCGTGTTTCCGCAATCTTTCAAAACGCTAAAGCGAAATGGCGCTGCCCAACCATCGTTCGACTGCACTAACGTATTGCCATTAATATCAAGTGCTCGGACACTCCATGTATAAAACTTGCCCGGCTCAGGAAAAAAATATTCTAACGGCCAGATAAGCGATGTTTGTCCGATAAGATCACGTTCAAATAACGGACGGGCTCCGCGCATAGCCGCAATAGGCTCTTGTGTAGGAAGTATTTCGAAAATCGCAAAATGATATGTTACCAATGATGTAGGTGATGGGACGATGGGTATCCATTGGAAGATCGGAAGTGGTGAGCCGTTTCTGGTATAGATCACATTATCCATACCCACCTTACATAACTCGGCATCATTTTCCGGAAATCGCAATTCCGGTGGGTAATAACTTATGATATTCGCACAACCATCGGGGCTAACGGCAAGCTCTGCATTTGTTGTGGCATCTACGACATGAACCCTCAGACACACTCGTCCGTCGGGTATGCGACCGGCACGTCGTGATTTATCGTCTATCGTGTTCTCAAAATGTACTGATGATAATGGAACAAGCTCTTCACCACTATAAAAATGCGGTCCTGGTATGATCGTAATCGGTTGGAGTTTGGCAGGTTGGGAGTAAGCAACCAGCACATTATCCAGAAAGATTTGCACCCAAATTTTACAGACTTTGGATGTCGTACCGTTGTTATTAACTTGTATAGTTGCTGTACTCGCACGACCTTCCCAATCGCTTAAGTAGGCTGACGGTCTATTGATAATCGGGGGGTTAACGGTTATTTGGGCGAACGCCTGTTCTGCCACGACGAGCAGTAAAAGACAACATACCAGTTGAAACAGGCTTTTCATAACTATAAAAATACTAAATAAAAGTGTGATTCCTTTAAAAGACGTATAAAATCTCGTTTTTGTGACAGTTCTTTGTAACTAAATACATCATTAATGAATATACTATACTCTGAAGATAATGGATTTTAATAATTGAACATATTTTCTGACAGATTCGAGATGATAAAAAACCGACATTTCACTTTAATAAAACTTCCTAAATCAATATTTCCCAATATATTGGCGGTCGGTTTATTTTGCATTCTGTTTTCTTCGACAACGGCATTCGCTCAAAAACGTCTCATCATTCATCCACCCCAAGCAGAGCTAAAATTGCCTGGTTTAGCACGCCGATTCTACCCCGTTACGGCGAAGTACTCCATAGAGCTTCACCCGGGCTGGCTCGTCAAAGAAACATACGATTCGGTGTTCCATTGGACAAGCATCCGATGTATAAACCCGAAGGACTCTGACGAAATATTCCTAAAAGTCGAGTCGCTCCCATCAGAAAGCAGTTCGTTTGATACTGCAATCTGGACTGAGTTGAAAAACGGTTTGCGTGACCAATATGGGAAGCAAGAAATTGGAACACTGGTCTTATTCGACTCCACATATCTCCCTCCGAGCAATGGGATACTTGCCCGATATGAACTCTTAGCAAACAATAATAATCGTCTGACCTACACTGCTTCGATCATTACAAATACAGAAACCTTAATGGTCAGTGTTCAGCTTGGTAATGATGCAACCAACGACCGGATCCCCTACTATCGGTCGCTCGTAGCAAATATTCAAACAAGGCAATAGTATCTCGTCGTATTTAAATCCAGGACCATTTTGCCATTGTATATATTATGAAGACGACAACCTTTTACGCTGACTTTCTTGTTTGTGGGATGAATGTCAGTTTGAGGTTGTCGCTCATTGTGGGTAAGCCGGAGCCTCAAGCTTCGGCTTTTATTTTTTAAAGAATCCGACAGTGAACAAATATCTCATCTTCTTTCTAATGCTGTTGGCGTTTGCTTCAAA
>JANYDV010000251.1 GCA_025363505.1 Bacteroidota bacterium | reverse complement strand
CGAAAGACGGTCGCAACGTAGGTCGGCGGATCATCAACCGATAATTGTTCGCTCACTGCTTCGCTACCTTTGTCTATGCTCCCCTGAATGGTGATCGTGTTTTCGCCTGGCAATCGTGTAATGCTGATGCTGTTGCCGTTTGATCGAAGTGTGTCGGTTGATTTTGCCGGTACGCTTCGAGTGACCGCAAGATCATTGACTTGAAAATATTGCGTTTCGGGTGTTAACTCAAACAACGGCTTCGATCCGCCACGCAGCCCGCCGGCAACGGTAACACTGACGGCATTATCAGCAAAAGAAATACCGGATGATTGGGTTGCAAAATAATAAGGTTCATCTTCGATCGACCAGCCAAGCGGATAGACATCACTTGTAAAATAATTTGGATCGGCGATGATGTTGCCATCAACTTTTTCGATACCCAATGCATCAAGCGAATCAGCCCATGCTTCGAAGATCGCTGCGGGATCTTTATCGGGAAACATCGACGGCGAGCCAAGTGTCGGGTCGCCGGAGCCGCGAATAATAAGATCGCCCTTGAGGGTCGAGCGAATCATTTTTCCGGAAGAAACAACTTGTGTTGAATAGCGAAAATCAAGTCCGAGCAACTTCAGCGCAGCAGCAGTCGTCACTAATTTCAGATTTGATGCAGGAAGAAGATTTTTTTCGGAGTTGAGCGCAAATAATGTTTCGCCACTTTTTAGAGAGCGCACTTCTACACCGATTTGTGCATTTGAAAACTTTGGATCGGAAAAAATACCGTTCAGATCACTTTGCAGTTCGTTAATCGAGCGAATATCCTGCGAACCCAAGTCATGCTGGGGGGAGGTGACAGGCTGAGCTAACGTCTTTTCGCCATGAATACAAATTATTACCAGTACTAATATCGGTCGTGCGATAGCGGGCAACAGAACCCTAATAGAGGATATTGTTGTTTTAGCGATTATAGATTTCCATCGAAAATTTACGCTCATATATTGAAGGAATTAACAATGTCGCAAGCAGAATTAGTCGCTGAAAACAAAACCGCAACAACACCGGAAACAGATTTTTTGCCGTTAAAGGCGATCGATCACATCGAGTTTTATGTCGGGAATGCCAAGCAATCGGCATACTATTATCGTGCGGCATTTGGATTTAGTATTCGCGGATATGCCGGTCTCGAAACAGGTTCGCGTGATAAAACCAGTTATTTGCTCGAACAAGGTAAAATTCGTTTTGTGCTGACCACACCGCTGACGAAAGATCATCCGATCAATGAACTGCTTGCAAAACATGGTGATGGGGTCAATGCCATTGCGATTGAAGTAGATGATGTCGAAACAGCGTTTCGTGAAACGACCAAGCGCGGCGCCGTTGGTGTGCAAGAACCACGTGAGATCACCGACGAAAACGGCACCTATCGCACCTGCTCTATTCGTGCCTATGGCGATACCCTTCATACTTTTGTTGAGCGCAAACACTACAACGGCTTTGCGCCGGGCTTTAAGATGATTACCGATGTCGATCCGGTGGCACGCCCGACAGGTCTCGCGGCTGTTGATCATATGGTTGGCAATGTTGGTTGGAACGAGATGAACAAATGGGTCAAGTGGTACGAAGAAGTTATGGGATTCCATGTATTTCTTTCGTTCGATGATAAAGATATTAGTACGGAATATTCTGCGCTGATGTCAAAAGTTATGGCAAGCGGAAGCGAGAAAATTAAGTTTCCGATTAACGAACCTGCCACCGGGAAGAAAAAATCGCAGATTGAAGAATATGTAGAGTGGTACAATGGTCCCGGTGTGCAACATATCGCTCTTATGACGGGTGATATTATTTCTTCGGTCAAAAAACTTGGCGAGCAAGGTGTCGAGTTCTTGAAGATCCCCACAAGTTATTATCGTGATCTTGAGGCACGCATTGGCAAGATTAATGAACCGATCGATCAGCTCGAAGCATTAGGTATCTTGGTCGATAAAGACGATGACGGCTATATGTTGCAAATATTTACCAAGCCGATACAAGATCGCCCGACGGTATTTATCGAGATTATCCAACGCCGAGGCGGACGCAGTTTCGGCAAAGGAAACTTCAAAGCACTCTTCGAATCCATCGAACGAGAACAAGCGCTTCGAGGAAATTTATAATACTACCATACAACAGAGCCGACGTAGAGTCGGCTTTTTTGTCTAAGACAATGATCTACACTTCCGATACATTCTCGATCTCCTACGAGATTCATCATGAGCAATGGCTAACGACTCGTACGCCATTGGTGCTGTTGCACAGCGCACTGGGATCGCGGAAAGAATTTGCGCCGCTCATTCCTTTCTACGAAGATCGGGCTATTATCATTCTCGACTTTCCTTCGCACGGCGAAAGCACGACGTCGCTTGAGCAACTCACGGTGGCGAGACTTGCAGAGATGTCACTTGCCTTGCTCGATCATCTGACGATCTCTTCTTGTGATGTGATCGGCTATAGTATGGGTGGATATATTGCTATTGAATTGGCACTGAGCCGACCGTTGCTCGTGAAAAGTATTATTTCGCATGCGATGAAATTTAATTGGAATGAGGATGCCATCGCACAGGCACTGCTTGGTCTTGATGGCGAAACAATACGAACTCGTTCAGAGCGCGGTTTTGCCATCCTGAGCGAGATGCATCGTACCAATGGGTTTGAGCGCACGATCATGCTGACTCGAACGATCATCGAACATTTTCGGTCTCAGCGGCTTACCCCGGAACGTGTGCAAGCATTGCAATGCCCGCTTTTATTATCTGTCGGCGATCGCGACGAAATAGTACCACTTGAAGAAGTCAGCGCATTATATTCTTTTCTGCCGAAAAGCCAAGCGTCGCTTGCGGTGCATCAACACTCGCCCCACGCTTTTTCAAAACTTGATTTCCTCTCTTTTACTTCGGCGGCAAGAATTTTTTGGAGTCAGGCACACAGCAAAGCCGATTAATACTGTGGAATGTTGGGATCAATACGTTCGCTCCAGGCTTTGATGCCACCGGCGAGGCTTTGCGCATTCTCAAATCCATTACGTCTCAGAAATTCTGCTGCCATGGTGCTGCGCCCTCCGATATGGCACATAATCACAAGCGGCACATCGTCGCGGAGATCAGTAAGATGTTGCGGAAGTGTCCGCATAGGAATGAGTGTGCCGCCGATGTTTGCGGCAGCAAATTCATTTGGTTCGCGAACGTCAATCAACTGATACTCGGCAGTGGTATCGTCTTGCAATTTTTTAAATTCTTCGACAGTAATCTCGAACGGAGTCATAACAATTAAAAGAAGCGAATAGCATTGCCCGCAAAATCAACCAGCGGTGTGAAGTAGATTCCGAAGAGAATCGTCGGGATGAGAAAGACAAAAATAAATATTTTTGACATCATTGAGTAGCGCAACGTGCCGTCGGCTTGAATTTCCATTTCACCAAGCAGTGGCGCGGTTTGGGCATCAGCTTGTTTGATGAACATCGATTGCATCACTCGTACATAATAATAGAGTGATACTACCGAGTTGAGTGCCATCACGACCACCAACCATAAGTATTGTGGTTGTTTGAGGATTGCAATAAAAATATAAAACTTCCCGATGAAGCCAACGGTCAGCGGAATGCCGGTGAGCGAAACAAGAAACAACGACAGTGAAACTGCAAGCAACGGCGAGCGTTTGGCAAAGCCTTTGTAGTCTTCGATTTCTTCGGAGTTGATCTTATTAGCAATCAACATAATCACATAAAACGCGCCGAGATTGGTAAAAAGATAGGAAATTAAATAAATGAGAATCGCTGTGATGCCCGCATTGCTTGGGCTTCCCGGATCTTGCCCGATCAGTCGTTGAAACGCTCCGACGCTCACAAGCGCGACCATCATATAGCCTGCATGAGCAATGGTCGAGTACGCTAACATTCGCTTGACATTTGATTGTCGCAGTGCTGCAAAATTTCCGAGCGTCATGGTCAGTGCTGACATGATCGCCAGGATAATGGGCCAATTAAAATATGGCTGCATCGTTTGAGCATTCGAAGGAATAGCAAAGAATAAAAAGCGCATCAACAACCCAAAACCACCGGCTTTCGAAGCGACCGAAAGTAATGCAGTCACCGGTATCGGCGCACCTTCATAGACATCGGGTGTCCAGAAGTGAAATGGTGCGGCACTGATCTTGTAGCCCATTCCGACCAACGAAAGAATTACTGCGACTGTCAGTGCAACGGTATTGACACTGCCGGAGAGAAATTGTGTTTCGAGCACGGCTTTGATCGCCATAATATTCGTCGAGCCGGTAAGCCCATAGAGAATAGAAAAGCCATAGATCATCAAGCCCGAACTGAACGCCCCGAAGAGAACATACTTCATCGACGCTTCGGTACTTCGCGGACTGTCTTTCATAAATCCTGCCATAATATAACTCGTGATCGAGACCAGTTCGAGCGAGATATACATCATTAACAAATCCATCGAAGCGGGCATCAAAAACATACCGAGCGTCATTGCAAGTAACAGCGAGAAGAACTCGCCATTGCGACGACCGCGATCTTCGACTTCGCGCGAAAGCAGTGACATGCCGACGACAAACATTCCGGCAAGCGAGATGATCATTTTAAAGATCACCGAAAGATTGTCAACTACCACCATTGAGAACGGAGCAAAAAAACCTTCGCTGGGGCTGATGAGTTGTGGTGCGGGAAGCGTTTGCGAATACGGGAAAATCATTTTTCCGCCTGCCCATTTCGGAATGTCTTTCATTTCGCCATGAAAATATGCCAGCTGATCCCATGACATAGCAAACGCGGCGGCGAGCACGATAAACGCAAAATATCCGACAAGTTTTTTTGCATTTTTATCTTTGATGAGCAGATCAAGAACAATTGCAAATAAAAATCCTGCCGTGAGTATCAGCTCCGGGATGAACTTACCCATACTGAAGTTGACGAATTTCGTCAATTCGGCAGTGGGGATTCCGCTATCGAGTAAGAAAAAAGACATAGTTCGTAACGCGAATAATATTAATATTTGATACTCCGATTATTTACCGGAGTATCAGTGGTTACTACTGTAAGGTTGTTGCCGCTTGAATGACTTGCGGAGTTGCGCTTTGTACTAACGCCGCCAGATGGTTTACACTGGTAGTCATTAAATTCAGGATCGGCGACGGATATATACCGAAGAAGATCACAATCACCGCCAACGGCAGGAGCGCAACCATCTCACGAGAATTCATATCGGTCAAGCCTTCCCACCGCTCAGGCAATGTGCCGAGGAACATCCGTTGCAATGCCCAAAGCATATACGCCGCTGTAAGAATAATACCGAGCGTTGCGATGATGGTCCAGAATTGGAATACCTGGAATGCACCGAGGAAGACGAATGCTTCTGAAATAAAGCCGGAGAATCCGGGTAAGCCCAACGATGCGAAATAACAGATCACCACAAATGCAAAATATCTCGGCATTTTATTAGCAAGCCCGCCGAACTCATTGAGTCCGCGAGTATGTGCACGATCATAAAGCACACCCACACTCAAGAAGAGCATTGCAGTGATGGTACCGTGATTGAACATCTGAAATATTGCGCCGACCATACCTTGCGAGTTTAGCGCCGCCATTCCGAGCAAGACATATCCCATGTGCGAGACAGAACTATAGGCAATGAGTTTTTTCAGATCCTTTTGTGCCATTGCGCAGAATGCACCATAGACGATATTAATCACACCGAATATCACCATATACTTGCTGGTGGCGGCGGCAACATCAGGAAAGATACCAAAGCAAATTCTGAGAATACCATAGGTACCCATTTTCAAGAGCACACCGGCAAGGATAACCGAGATAGCCGTAGGTGCTTCGACGTGGGCATCGGGCAACCAGGTATGAAATGGGAACATCGGAATTTTGATGGCAAAGCCGAGAAACAATGCCAAGTATCCGACATATCGCCACGTAGTAAGTGTGCCGGTAAAGATCGCACCGGGCAAATGATTGATCGGGTTCATCATATCAATCAAATTGAAGGTATGCCATTGGATGCCTCCGACTTGCACGACCGTGGTCATATTCAAGCCGATCATTGCCAAGAGCATAAAGATCGAACCGAATAATGTATAAATAAAGAATTTGATTGCCGCATATTCTCTGCGCGGACCACCCCAAATACCGATCAAGAAATACATCGGCAAGAGCATCAATTCCCAGAAGATATAGAACAAGAAGAAATCGAGTGCGCAGAAGACGCCCATCATACCGGTGACGAGCAAGAGATACATCATAAAGTATCCTTTTGTTTGCTTGCCGATCGAGAAGCTGGCAATGGCACCGATAAACGAAATCAGGGCGGTGAGGATAATCATCGTTACCGAGATTCCGTCGATTCCCATGGTGTAGTCGATCGCGATATTGCCGAAGATCGGCAAGCCCGAGATTCGTATCCACTGGAAACGCTCGACGAACTGATACGTTTTCATATCATTGATGCCGGGCAGAGCCGTGTTGAAGTTCATCCATACCATAATAGCAAAGATGATTTGCAACGCTGTTACGGCAACGGTCACACCCCGAATGACTTTGATGTTGTCTTTCGGCAGGAATGCCGTGATGATCATTCCCAGTACCGGCAGGAATGTGAGTATCGAGAGAATCGGTATATTAAATGGCATAGTTGTTGTCTATACTTGCTGTTTTAAAATTGTTGTCTCGTTGTGTTTATTCTACGATCATTCTTGTCACAATCTGCTCGCCGCTTGTGCTTTCGAGCTTGACGACATAGACTCCCGAAGAAAGTCCGTCCATCGGCAACTCGAAACGGTTCTCGCCCTGATCATAAGTCCCTGCATCAAACGAACGCACTGTGCGCCCGAGCATATCACTGATAGAAAATCGAATACTTCCGCCTTCGGTAAGTGTAAAGTATGCCACTGCATTGGTTGTCGCAGGGTTTGGCGCTGTCCGAAGCATATTCGTCGTTGGAGTATGTACCCGAACGTCGCCGGTATTGAATACTCCATCAGCTAAGATAGGGATGATCAGTTCGGCGCTATCTTTATAAGTCTTGCCATCGGTCAGATAAAACTTCAACGGCAAAATCGACCCATCATCGGTGCTGTCACGAGTAAATTTGTACGAAGCAGTATTTGATTGCGCGACGTTCATCGCCCCAAGTGATGAACTGGCTTGCTGTACGGTATAACCATCAACTTTAACCAACCGTACTGTAAGCCCAGTACCGTTGCCTACTACATTTTTAAAGACGACTCCCAGCGAGTATTGTTTATTGATATAACGCAATGAATCGACACTAACCCCATCAATCGTATATCCGGTGATAATCAACCCGGGAGCCGTAGGCGGTTGTGAAACAATTTTGAATGCCGAAACTCGACCCCAATATTTTGTTCTATCATTGGGCGAACTCAATAGATCGCAAGTTTCGACAATCTGTCGTTTGAGAAATGAAGGTTTCCAATCAGGATGTTTTGCTGCTAAAAGCCCTGCGACTCCTGCGGTATAGGGCGATGAGAATGACGTACCGCCCGAAGAGGTATAGCCGTTGGTGCCGGGAAAATCAATCGAAAGAACATTTGCACCGGGTGCAAAGACATCAACACGTTTTCCGAAATTAGAAAAACTCGCCGCCGCATTATTAATATCGGTCGCCCCTACGGTAAGAACATCTTTCAAACTTGCAGGATAAAACTCATGGTCGTCAATAATCAGACCATCATTTCCTGCCGCGACAACGACCAACGTATTGTTAGCCGTCGCTTCATCAATAAATGATTGAAAGAATCGAATGTAGATGGAATCAGGGACATCATATCCACCCCAAGAGCAATTAATAATTCTTGCACCATGGGTCGTAGCATAATGAATTGCCTGGTATCCAAACGGAATTTCACCGGAGGAGTCGGTCGAAACTTTGAGAGGTAAATAGCGGCAATTAAAACCGGCACCGGCGACACCGTGAATGTTATCGGTCGAAGCAGCCGCGCATCCGGTGACGAATGTGCCGTGGCTTTGCCCGGGACCGGGCACAGGATCATTATCGGGTTTCGGATTTGCAGGTTTGCCAAGCCCACCAAAATCCCAGCCGCGCCAATTATCTTTGTAGCCATCATGGTCATCATCAATACCGTTGGTGCGTTTGTCTTTGCCGTTGGCATCAATACCCATTTCGCCACGGTTGGTCGAAAGATTTTTTTGAAGATCTTCGTGAAGATAATTTATTCCGATATCACAAATCGCAATCACGACCGATGTATCACCCTTGCTAAAATCCCATGCTTGTGGTAGGTTCATTGCAGAAATTGCCCATTGTTGCGACAGCAGTGAATCGTTTGTTTGATAACAGGGCATAAACAAAAATTGCGGACTCAGCGACTCGACTTCGGGTAATGCCTTGAAGATTGTAGCGGCGGCGTCGGGTGCGATCTCGGTATTTTCATAATAGATAACAGCAATACGATCCATTCCGAAGCGATGAGCGATCGGCATTGTAGATGCCATTGGGTCGAAAGGCTCGGTAGCACGTACTTGCAATAACGCGAAGGCAGCATCGAGCGCTTGATTTCCCGTAGCAGAAGTATTAAGTGATAATACATCAATGCCACTCTTCGCTTTAAACTTTACATAGAGCACACCTGGCACACGCTTGGTCGTACGAATGCCGGGGGAAGCACTTCGTATGGGCTGTGCGAATGCAGGCATTGCCGTGATGGCAATGCTGAAGAACACGATGATGATGAGTATCTTTTTCATATTACAATAATTTCCAACCCCAGGCAACGACAGCGAAGACGATGATCACCCCTGCAAGCGTCCAGGCAAGATAGGTTTGTACTTTTCCTGTTTGGAACGAACGGAAGCCTAAACCGATGATCTGC
>JANYDV010000250.1 GCA_025363505.1 Bacteroidota bacterium | reverse complement strand
GCTTTGAAGCCGACATATTTTGTCCCGTTCGGGAATGCACCGGCTGTGTTGTATGGTGCATAAAAATACAAAGCACGAGCAGTATTATCGTTATTAGCAAGCCAAAGATCAGTATTACCGAAGACCGATGTATTCGTTGCCGATACGGTCATATCATTTGTTCCTAAGTTCCCACCAAGATAACCGAACGAACCGGTACCACTTAAGGTAAGCCCACGTCCGCCGGGAATCGTTGCGTAATTTGCACTTACTGTGTTGCCGAGGCCGCCGCCAACCGTTGCGGCAATGCCGCTTGCTGTGTTATTTGATCCTCCGCTGACCGTTGCTATAGTGTTGCTTGCTATGTTTTGAAGACCGCCGCTGATCGTTGTGGCACCGCCGCTTGCTGAGTTCTCTTGTCCGCCGCCTATCGTTGCGAAACCGCCGGTTGCTGTGTTGGTGTAGCCACCGCCTATCGTTGCGCTATTGCCTGCTAAGTTTTTGTAGCCACCGCCGATCGTTGTGTAAATACTGCTTGCTGTATTGAGGTTGCCGCCGCCGACCGTTCCGAAATCAGCGCTTGCTGTGTTGCCGCCGCCGCCGGCGATCGTTGCGGAATTTCCACTTGCTGTGTTTTCGCTGCCGCCACCGATCGTTGCGTAATCTAAACTTGCTGTGTTAGTGGCACCGCCGCCGACCGTTGAGTTATCGCCGCTTGCTATGTTGGCGAAGCCGCCGCCGACCGTTGAGGCAGTGCCGCTTGCTGTGTTGCTGTTGCCGCCTGAAATCACTGCGCCATTTGCACCATTCGTGATCGTATTGGTTATTCCTCCGCCGATGGTAGCATCGCTAACACCATTGGCTGCTGTAGCGAGTCTATTGTTGAACCCACCAGTTATTACCCCATTCAAACCATAATTGATATTATCCACACCCGCACCGATAAAAGCACCACCGCCACCAGCTTGGTTACCGAGTGATATAAGTCCATCGTAACCACCACCTGCTACAGTCGAACCTATTGCGCTTGCTGTGTTGGTTCTGCCGCCGCCGACCGTTGCGTATGTGCCGCTTGCTGTGTTGCTGTTGCCGCCGCCGACCGTTGCGGAAAAGTCGTTTGCTCTGTTATTTGATCCGCCGCCGACCGTTGCGTCTAGGCCGCTTGCTGTGTTTTGCACTCCACCTGAGATGACTGAATTTGAACCACTGGCAACTTGAGTATTTGCGGCTCTTGTTCTCTGCCAATCAACGGCGTACTGTCCGCGCTTGTTACCGCCTGCAACACCATTATCAGCAATCGTTGCTGTTAAAGCACCAGTACCCTTTGGTGTAAGTGCTATATCAACATTTGTTGCGGCATTAGTGGCAAGAAGCTGCACGACTGGCACTGTTCCGTTCGGTGCGGCAGTATTTACTGATTCCGTAAAATTAACTAAGCCACCGCCGCCTCCGGCAGCTGCCCATGATAGTGTCCCACTACCGTTGTTGGTTAATACTCCGGAAGCATTTGCTGCTGGAAAAGTATATGATACTCCATTCACACCGAAGACAGCACCTGCAACGGTGACGGCTCCTGTGGTGCCATTGAGCGACATCCGCGTGGCGTTTCCGGCGCGAAGATCGAGATCCCCGTTTGCGGTATTATTACCAAGTAATGTGCTTGATGGCGTGGTATTACCACCGACCAACCAAGCCGGAGAATTTGTGCCTGTTGAGACCAAGAGCATTCCGCCACCTGAGGGCAATGTGAATGTCCCGCCAACCGCCGGTGCATTAATAAACGAATAATGCCCCAGACCATCATCAACTTGCAAGGAATGCATATTCTGTGCAAAAAGCGAAGTTGAGCCAATAACGAAAAGAAGTGCCAGTAGTAGTTTCATAGTATCCCGTATCCGTGTAAATGATGAATAATTCGTCCGCGAAGATACGAAATAGATTTAAGATTTTTACAAAAGCGACTAATTATGCAAGTATATGTAAATAAATA
Source organism: Bacteroidota bacterium (assembly GCA_025363505.1). GTDB lineage: Bacteria > Bacteroidota > Ignavibacteria > Palsa-1295 > Palsa-1295 > JAFDZW01. The sequence continues at coordinate 3,942 of JANYDV010000250.1, read as the reverse complement.
ATAAAGGGCAATTTCTTGCCCTTTATCGTAAATCATTCTGTCATTCCCGTGAAGAGGGAATCTATGGTAGAATCACATTAGGGAAAAATTACTTCCGATGTTTCCAAGCGCAACACATACCGCATTGTGTTGCCGTCATTATTTTTCATTGTGAACTGCAGAGACATCCCGGATGTACTAACGGTCAATATATTTTTTCCCGGGCTATCGGCACCAACTTCACTGATATTTGGGGTGCCAATCAGTACCGCCGCACCCGCATTATCACGAACTAATCCCTCGACCTTAATCGCTACGGCTAATTTTGAATTGGGGCTTGTAGCCACCAATATCCCATGAAAATGGAATGCACCTTTCGGGGGAACTTGTATTTCTAAACTATTTCCGTCGAGATAGAGATTATCACTATTCCCATTTATCACTTCATTCCGCAATACATAGACAGATGTTTGTGCATCACCCGGCAATGAAAAACTTCCTGAAGCCTGAGCATTCTGCCCGTAGTTCGAAGCAACAGCATTGTAGCCGCCGCTGACCGTTGAATAATTAGCGTCTGCACTATTGCCGGTGCCGCCGCTGACCGTTGCCTACTGGTTGCTTGCTGTGTTGCCGTTCCCGGCGACGACCAGCATATACAGGGTAATCGTAAGAATGATTGTTTTCATGGTTGTTTCTAAATTAATGAGTGATTGAATGATTGGGCATAGGGGTCATGTGCTCTTCGGATTCCAGATGATTCCCCATCGGTCCGATTCCGTTCATATGGACGAGCACTGCGCCATGATGCCCTGCAACAGAAACCGTAGCGGCGCATAATACCAGAAGTACAGTTGCAATCGCCTCTATCCACCAGCGGCGGTTGAATGTTGTGAGGGAAAGAATTTTGGCGATGAGGGCGCCAAGTGAAAACCACTGCGTTAATGTTGCCATCTGTTCATGCGTTTCGAGTATCTCTCTCGCAGTGCCGCTCAGTTCAGCAGGATGTGCATGAAAAATAGTCGCTGCAAGCCAAGCGGAACTTACGCCGAGAAAGAGCAATAGGATTGTCACTACTCCAAATTCTTTCTTATAAAACCAAAACGATAACACCTGAAATAATGCCGCCACTAGCAACAGTACGATCGGAAAGTGAACGACTAATGGGTGATAGTTTGGGAACGCGTCCACCGCCTGCATCTCCTTGTGTTCAGCCATACTGCTTATCATTGCAGAGTCACTTGGTCTAGCCGTAGTGCGGGATATATTTGTGTCAGAGGGGGAATGATGATGTTCGTGGGCAAAGGATGCACCCGCACATATGAAAACACTCGCTATGAGCGTCACTATAGTTATGAACTTCATATTTCTTACTTAGCGATTTTGAAAATATATTCAGTAAACGGTCGTGAAATCGAATATGCATCGAGTAACAAAATGGCATACATTCGATGCGGATTCGCTCTTCTTCGTGTTTTTGCATAGAAATTAATTTAATGTTTGTGAATTAATGTTTGTGAACATGAACGCTGATAATGACGCCTTCTCCGTCAACGACTTTGAGGGTGAAATGCCCTTTGGTACCCACGCGCACTTCTTTCAGGATTGACGGGTCTGCTTTATACGCCATTTCCATGGCTTCCATAAAGCCTTCCATTTTCGCGTGATCAATAGTGATTGTACTGTCTGCCTCACTAATAGCCGTTACTTTTGCGAAGACGGTATAAATTTTTGAAGTATCTTCCGGTGGAAGAGTCTTGATTATAGGTCTGCTTTGCGTAGCAGAGATAGATCCCGTTCGTTGTACAACAGGTTTAGGAGATTCTTTGCATCCAATAATAAGAATTATCGCTACAACAAATGCAGATTTTGAGAAATAAAAATATAGGTTCATAAATTTTTAAAATGATAGAATAAAATTTTTGTTAGAAAATATTATCTAAAAAGGAATTATACGCCAAGAAAAATAGCGTTAAATTCTTTTGAATGGATTAGGACTATTAAATGCGGATAGTTGAGAGAAGGATACACTTCTCCACCGTACTTATTGCAGAATATGATTTTCTTTGATAAGAAAATTTTTGAGAAGAAATGGAAGGACAATTAAAAAAACATTGAACTGCAATGCTTAAAGGGATAAAATACCGAAAAGAAAAAAGCGACTTAGCAGTAGAAGGATTAGTATAGTCGGTTTTGATTACCTTATGCTCGACCTTTGGTTTGCAACAACTTTTTGTGTGATGTTCGACCGGGATGCTTTTCCTGCACTGTGGACATTCTGCACCGGATTTCTCGCTCATATTCGGACATGCGTACCGTATTGCCGTATATCCAACCGATGAAAAGATCAGGCTGGATACAAGCAAAGCAGAAAGAATATAGCGTGTATATTTTAACACTGGTTTTGGTTAAACGTGGAATGATCGACTTAGTTCCATTTCGGTTATATATATAGCAATTATTCCTTATGTTTTCAATTAGATTCCTGTTTTGCAAAGGAAGTGCCAGCATAAATTTGGGCATTCATGGAAACAATGTGCGCAAAATCATTCCTTTATACAAAAGCAAATTACAGCACGAATATTAAACAGCCACAACCTTTCAAAATGTCTGGATATTATCCTCTGACTTACATTATCAACTTCGATTCTGCGGCACAAACTTATTCGATCTCAATAGATAATCTTAAATCGCATTAGCTCGTAGTAAGATTTTATGAAGCGATTTAAGGTAAGGCAAATTATCATTCGTGCTTCACCGGAGCAAGTCTTTTCTTATATCGATAAGATAGGCAATACCGGTATGCACATGATGAAAAGTTCACTTCCAAGGAACAAGCAATTAAAGGAAGACGGGCAATCTAAAGTTCATCAACACCAATGGCTAACTTTAGATACGGGTATTACTGCGCTTGACAGACATTTGTATGCCTTAATCGCACTAATGAAAGCATCTACAACGTGGGATAATTTTATGAGATCAGTTGAAAGGTCTTTTCCACCGTTTGATAGCCTCTTCAGCAAAGGGCAATGATTTTCCTGTAAACTATTCAAAAAGCCGCTAATTAAAGCGGCTTTTTTATGCTCTCTATTTTTGGAACATCATTATCAACTTTTCGCGCTTAATCAGCATTCCGCTAAATAATGGAAACGCTCCGACTAATTTCCATCCTTGTGATTCATTGGTTTGCATGATCTGACGAACTGCGTCCTCTTTGATCTTGCCGGATGAAAGTTTCATTTTGACACTCTCGAATTTTATATCTGCCATAGATGATGTGGTTTGTGAAAGCACACAAGATACGGACTGCGACCTATATAATAATTAAATGTTGAAATATACTATAAAGTGGGGAAATGAAGCATTGTAAAACTATACTACCTTTAAGTGGGACATTACGTAAATAAATAAAGGGCAATTTCTTGCCCTTTATCGTAAATGATTCTGTCATTCTCGCGAACCCGGGAATCCAGATTTGTATTCCGATGGCTTGCAACCCTTCGTGGGAATGACTATTTAGCGCATTACTTTGCATCGCATCCGCTCGATGTTTGGCTATCGGGTCGTCCCTTCGTTTGTGTGCTCGCTCTTTTCGTAAGTTTGTAGTAGTATGGATCTAAAAACAACACTTCAAGAAATCAACGAGCGCATTGCTGCTGCGGCGGCGAAATCGGGGCGTGGTGTGGGCGATGTCCGGTTGGTTGCCGTTACTAAGACCCATCCACCTTCTGTTATCTCCGAAGCTTATGCCTTAGGCTTACGTGATTTTGGCGAGAACCGCGTCCAAGAATTAATCATAAAACATTATGAACTGCCCGAAGATATTCGGTGGCATCTGATTGGGCATTTGCAATCAAACAAAGCAAAATACATCGCTCAGTTTGTAACTATCGTCCATTCGATCGACTCGCTCGAAACCGCAAAAGAACTTTTCAAACGTGCGACACTCCACTCTCGCGCCGTCGA
>JANYDV010000045.1 GCA_025363505.1 Bacteroidota bacterium | reverse complement strand
GAAACAGGAAGTTCTTTTACGATGCGAATACCTGCTTCTTTTGCTCGTTTCATTGCTTCACGAACACCATCAACCGAACCACTAATAACTATTTGCCCGGGCGAATTAAAATTTGCCGGACGGACGATATGGTTTGTTTCTGCTTCGACAGCAACACACATTTCACGAAGCAGCGTTTCATCCATACCAATGATTGCTGCCATCGTGCCGATCTGTCGTTTCCCCGCTTCTGCCATTAATGTGCCACGCAGATGTACAAGCGAAAGAGCATCATTAAAACTGATCGCCTCGGCGGCGCACAGTGCAGAAAATTCGCCAAGTGAATGACCAGCTACAGCCGTTGGGTGATCTCCGGTGGATGAACATCGCAACGCAATCATCGAATGCAAAAAAATTGCCGGTTGGGTAAATTCTGTTTGCTTTAATAGCTCCTCGGGTCCTTCGAGCATTGTCTTTGACAAATGCACGTGAAGCAAATCATCAGCTTGTTGCAACAAATTTTTTGCTTCCGGAATTGCTTCGGCAAATTCTTTTGCCATGCCGATATATTGCGAACCTTGCCCAGGAAATACGTATGCTTTCATAGTAGATTAAAATGCCCAACGCAATAAGATCGAACCCCACGTAAATCCCGCCCCGAAACTTGCAAGGACAAGATAGTCACCTTTTTTGATTTTTCCGGCTGCCGACCACTCGCTCAAGCAGATCGGTATTGTGCCGGAAGTAGTATTTCCATATCGATCAATATTGATCATCACTTGATCGTGTGTTAACCCAACACGCTCACGTGCCGCTTCAATAATACGCAAGTTTGCTTGATGAGGTACTAAAAATGCAATATCATTTTTCGTAAGGTTGTTACGTTCGACTATCTCGGCAGAGACATCTGCCATCCCGATTACCGCACGCTTAAAGACTGCTTTGCCGTCTTGATAGACGTAATGCATTTGTTTATCAATCGTCTCATGAGATGGAGGGTTCAAACTACCTCCGCCTTTCATATGTAAGTACTCGCCTCCGGTGCCGTCAATTCGCAAAATCGAATCCCGAATACCTAATGCTTCATCAACCGGTTCGAGAAGCACCACTCCGGCGCCATCACCGAATAAGATACACGTATTGCGATCTTGATAGTTCGTGATAGAACTCATTTTGTCAGCACCGACGATTAATATTTTCTTCGCCGCACCGCTCTCAATAAATCTTCTCCCGGTTTCGAGTGTAAACAAAAAACCTGAACACGCCGCAGAAAGATCAAACCCCCAAGCATTCGTTGCTCCGATCTTTTCTTGAATCACACAAGCCGTCGACGGGAAAAGCATATCAGGTGTGACCGTGCCAACCAAAATCATATCAATATCGGTCGCAGCGATACCACGTTGCTCCAGCAATTTTTTTATCGCCGGAACCGCCAGATCACTCGTTGCGCCGTTACGCAAAATTCTACGCTCTTTTATGCCGGCACGTGACTGTATCCATTCATCAGTCGTATCGAGATACGATTCAAAAAAAGAATTTGGTACAACCTCGTCAGGCACGAAATGGGCAACAGCCGTTATCCCGGCACGAACTACTTTCTTATCACTCATACAGGCGCATTCTCCTTGGCGAGTGCCGTTCGCACTACACCACAAATATCTTTCCGTACCATTTCTTCAGCTCTGAAGATCATTGTTCTGATGGCTTTGGGTGAAGAACTCCCGTGACCAATGATCACGACCCCATTCACACCAAGCAACGGAACGCCTCCGTGCTCTTGATAATCAAAATCACGAAGTGTTGCTTTCAACACCGATGCAGTGATCGCTGCTTTGATCTTCTGAATAATGCCTTTGTCGGCATACGCACGAATTCTCGTTTTGAGTGTAATAAGAACACTCTCTGCAAATTTCAAAACAACATTTCCGGTAAAGCCATCGCAAAGCACGATATCTGCTTTGCCGAGCAAAATATCTCTTCCTTCAACATTCCCTATGAAGTTTAGCTCCGTTTGCGAAAGTATTTTTTGTGATTCGAGTACCAACTCATTCCCTTTTGATTTTTCTTCACCAACCGAAAGCAACGCTACCGTCGGATTGGTGATACCAAAAATCTCACGAGCATAGATCGTCCCCATCACCCCATACTCTTTTAACCAATGTGGTTTTGCATCAACGGTTGCCCCGACATCGAAAACAAGTGTAAAGCCACCGTTCGATCTCGGGAATTGAGAGCCGATCATCGGACGGCTCACTCCGGGTATTCTGCCAAGTTCGAGCGTTGCACCACCCATCACAGCTCCGGTATTCCCTGCACTGACAAACGCATCAATTTTTCCTTCTTTGAGGGCAATCAATCCTTGAACGATCGAGCTATTTCGTTTTTGTCGCAATGCCGCTACAGGTTCGTCATTCATCGTAATGACCTCATCGGCATTGACGATCTCGATCCTTCCGGGAAATGGATTATTCGTGAGTTGTTCTTTTAGGAGGTCCTGCTTACCGAAGAGGATGATCTGAATCTCATGAGTAGATTCACTAAGAGCCGATAATGCGCCACTCACCTCGTTCAAGGGTGAGAAGTCGGCGCCCATGGTATCTAACCCGATCCGGATCATCGGCTATAATAGTATCGAGAGAGTGGGTTCAAAAAGAAAGCCGCTCATCTTGAAAATATGACAAGATGAACGGCGATAAAACGTTGCGTAAACAGTTACGCGGCTGTCTTGGTCTCGAACATCTGCCTACCATTGTAATGGCCGCAGTTCGGACAAGCGCGATGGAGCAATTTCATTGCTGAACAGTTCTTGCACTCGCCAAAAGCAGGCATTGCTGCTTTGTAATGCGTACGACGCTTGTCGCGACGTGTTCGGCTATTTCGATGCGTAGGATTTGGCATAGTTGTATAAAATTTCTTCTTTTGCTAAGCGGGTTCTTAACAGTGTTTATCCTTGTGTAGTTCTACTATATGTCTTTTTTCCTCGTTTTTTGGAAATTTCTAAAAATCTGAGATTTACTTCGAAAAAGACACTATTTCCAACTTCAACTGTTACTATTCTCGGGAGTATCGCCTAACCAGAAATAATATTTACAATGAAATACATACTTTTTCTTCTAACATTACTATTTCCGCAATTTGCCACAGCGCAAACCAATGCCTTGGGCATTGTGATCAACGAAATCTATATAGGTACAGTCCGTAGCGGTCTTGCCAACGACTCGTTTATCGAGCTCTATAACCCAACCGACCATACCTTGTATCTTGATGGTTGCATTCTCGCACGTTTTGATAGCTCGGGTGGGCTTCTTTCGGGTGGAGTATTGAGCAAACCTGCCGAAGGCTGGATCTTTCCGGGTTCTGTAGGAGGACATACATTGTCTGTCACTTCAGGGAGTTTTGTAGTTATTGCAGTAAATGCTACCGCTACTGCGGGAGGGATTGATCTAAGCGGGGCAGACTTTGAAACGTATTCAAGTCTGATTGACAATAACTCGCCCAGTAGTAAGAAGCTCCGCAAACTTGGCGGCAATGCATTCTTCAATGTCGATTTTGCTCTTTCGCAAACACATGATGCCGTCGTAATTACCGACGGTTTAGATACCGTAATCACAGATGGACTCAAGGCATCGGGCATTCTTGATGGTGTACAATATGCGGTTGGCGGCACCGGCAATCTTCCGGCAACAATTGATGCAGGTATTACAGGGGGTGCAAATTTGAAACTTGGTGTTTCGATGGAGCGCAACGAAAAAGGCGTAACGACTCATAATTCGTTTGTTGATTTTAGTTTGCAGACAAAACCTTCTCCGGGCTTACAACACGGAGCAAAAATTGATAATACAAAAGCAACAGAAATATTCCCTCTTGATCTCGGACATTACAATATTTATGATGCCTACACGACTGATACACTAGGGGTGCCAATTGATAGCACAAAGAATCGAGCTTCTTTTGTGGTCTGGCGCACCGGACAGAATTTTTCGGGAAGCACAAACGTCGCATGGGCAAAAGACACATCGAATATTACCAACCGTTCCAAAGGACAAGAAAACAACCTGCACTATCTCCCTGATGTGAAAGGAGATATTCTGGCATATGCCGATGCACAGTTTTTAGGAACATTCGTACCCCAAGCTTTCGCAACGATACTTACCCCTCCTGATAGCTTCGTAAATTATTTTATTCTCTCCGGTGGCGTTAAAAAACAGTATGCGATTACTCATTTAGCCCAACAAATAGATTTTCAAGGCACGACAGTATCAATTGATCTAACTGTAACGGGCAGTTATCAAGGAATAGACAGTGTCACTGTCCCTGCCGGACATTTCGATACCGCTTATAAATTTTTTATTAATGGAGCGGCAAATATTTCATTAAGCATTATTCCCTTAGGATCATTTTCGGGGGTTCAAACTATCTGGCTTGTCAAAGGTATTGGTATCGTAAAAACAAACTTGCCCACGATTAACGGGATTGTGCCTATCGCAGGCTCCGAGCGACAGCTGACAAAATATGGGGTAGAGTTTATTGATGCCGTACCAAACAGGACGGATGTGAAATCTCAAATCACTTTATTTCCTAATCCGAGCAATGATGCGGTTGCTCTTTCGATTACCGATGCGGATATTAACACCTCTTCGGTAATGAGAGTAGAGCTGCATTCAATAGTTGATGGTCAACGGAAAGTTGTATATAACGGCGCACCGCGGACGGACCAATTGATTTTAACAAATTTTTGTCGTTCAGGATCATACCTTGTCTCTGTATTTTTAGATGATGCGCTCGTTTCTTCGCAAAAACTTGTTGTCGTGCACTAATCACCATATTACGGCACAACGTGAAAATATTATTTATAGGCGATATCGTCGGCACCGATGCATTAGCAATGGTGGTCAGATTGATCAAAGGCTTCAAAGAAAAATATAATGCCGATGCGCTGATCGTCAATGGCGAAAATATTTACGAAGGCAAATCTCTTACAAGAAAACATGCTGATGAATTGTTCGGCGTTGGTGTAGATATTATCACCACAGGCAACCACGTATGGGAGCGTTGGGAAGCACGGCCGTTAATGAAAGAAGAACGTCGAATCCTGAGACCTCTCAATTATCCCAGAGAAAATGGCGGCGCAGGCTACGCGATTTTCGAAACAGCAACAGGTGTAAAAATTGGTGTGCTTTCGATTCAGGGAAGAGTATTTTTACCACCAATTGATTGCCCATTTAAAGCAGCCGACTGGGCTCTTGAGAGAATTCTTGCCGTGACCCCAAACATTCTTGTTGATTTTCACGCCGAAGCCACTGCAGAAAAACAAGCGATGGGCTTTTACCTTGATGGACGCGTCAGTGCCGTGCTCGGTACACATACACACGTTCAAACTGCCGACGAGCGTATCCTGCCAAATGGAACTGCCTACCTGACTGATGTCGGAATGACCGGTCCCTATGATAGTTGTGTTGGGCTTCGAACTGACATTGCTATCAAACGTTTCATTTATGGTACACCTCATAAATACGAAACGGCAAAAGGTGATCTCAAAATTTCGGGTGTAGTGATTGAAATCAATCCTACAACCGGAAGTGCGCTCAGCATCGAACGATTTATGTTCCCAGAGTTCGAACGCTCGCAACATCAAGAATCACCCATCGAAGCAGAAGCCGATCTCCTCATCAATAGCTGAAATCTTACCAATGTTCCATCTTCTCGACGGACGCGCATTGTCCGAAACGATCAGAGCCGAAGTAAAGCAAGAAGCCGCGACATTTATTCTACAAACCGGAGTTATTCCGAGGATTGTGTTTATTCTCGTCGGCAACACCCCCGCAAGCGAAGTCTATGTTGCCAATAAAGGTAAGTCTTCGGAGGAATCCGGCTTCTCTCACGAAACTGTTCGTCTGAGCGAGCAAGTAACCGAAAAAGAATTATTGCAATTGATCGAACAGCTCAATAACGACAGTAAGACTCATGCTATCTTGTGTCAGCTTCCATTACCAAAACACATTTCCGAAGAAAAAGTAATTGAGGCAATTGCCCCACATAAAGATATTGACGGATTTCATCCGATCAATGTCGGAAGGCTCTCGATCGGTCGAGGCGATTTCTTCGTCCCTTGCACACCACTGGGTATTATGGAAATGATCAAGCGTGAGAAAATCGAAACCTCCGGTATGCATGTCGTTGTCGTCGGCAGATCGAATATTGTCGGCAAGCCTCTTGCTGCCCTCTTAGCACAAAAGGCTGATGGGGCGAATGCGATAGTAACGCTTGCACATACAGCTGCCGGAAATAAACTTGGTGAATATACCCGCTCGGCAGATATTCTGATTGCCGCAATGGGAGCACCGCTGGCTATTACGCGTGATATGGTAAAGCCCGGAGCCGTGGTGATCGATGTCGGGATGAATCGCATTCCCGATGCTTCAAAAAAATCCGGTTCACGACTCGTCGGAGATGTGGACTTTGAATCGGTGAAAGAAATTGCTTCGGCTATTACACCTGTCCCAGGCGGAGTAGGACCGATGACTATTGCAATGGTACTCCGAAATACTCTCACAGCCGCAGCCCGACAAACGAGATAATGGCAAAAACTTTTGGAATATATGGTAACCCAGAAAAAGTAAATGTTCGCCCGACGCTTGAACAGTTATTGCAATTACTCTCCCCTGCTGAATCGAAGATCATCGACTCCTTATATCATCTGATAGAAAAGCGAGAGCATACGAGCATCTCTGCTTCAGCAATGGACATCGCCGAACATTCAGACATTATTTTTTCTCTCGGTGGTGACGGAACCATGCTCAGTGCTGCCCGAGCAATTATGCGGTCCAACCCTGACGCACAACTACTGGGTATCAATCTCGGCAGGCTCGGATTTATTTCCGAACATTCCACCGATCTTTTAGCCGAATTAATAAAAGGCATTCAAGAAGATACACTATTAAAAGAGAGCCGATTATTAATTGAAGCTATAGGCAAAAGTGAGACCAATTTACAAACCGGAGTATTGATCCGTCGCGATAATCTTAGTCCCGATCGTGAAAACGAACGCGGCGACTCGGCAAGACTTCTTGCACTCAACGAAATTGTTATTGATAACTTCGGATCAACGAGAATGTTGACATTCGAGATTCAAGTGCAAGGCTCGCATCTCGGCACCCTTCGTGCTGATGGGCTGATCGTCTCAACACCAACGGGTTCTACAGGGTACTCAGTCAGTGCAGGTGGTCCGCTGATTGAACCAACAAGTCCGGTGATGATCGTCGCGCCCATTGCCCCGCATTCACTTTCAGTACGACCGGTTGTTGTACCCGAATGGTACGAAGTTGATGTTCGTGTCTGGAATGATGCAGGCACGCCTATTTTGTTGGTGGCGGATGGACAAGAAGAAATTGTCATCGAAACTCCGGCTCTGATAAGCATTTCAGGACACCAAAACCGTTTAAAATTATTGCGTCACCCTTCACTCTCCTATTTTGATCTCCTGCGAACAAAATTACTTTGGAGCGCCGACGCTCGATCATCAGGTAGATAACCGTATTATCGCAGCGTTGAAATAATATTTAATACCGCATAGAGAATCGGAGCCGAGAACATAATAGAATCTAATCTATCGAGAAATCCACCGTGTCCGGGTATTAAGTTTGAAGAGTCTTTCACTCCCGCATCACGTTTGAGTAATGACTTCGCAAGATCACCCAACTGTCCAACATTTCCGATAACGATACCAATAATTAATGCATTCGAAGTATTCAGTGCACTTAATTCCGGAAATATTTTTGGTGCCAGCACCCAAACAGCAACGCAACAAATGAACCCCACAATCGAACCTTCCCATGTTTTATTAGGGCTGATACGCTCAAACAGTTTATGCTTCCCGAAAGATTTTCCGGCAAAATATGCTGCGCTGTCACAAACCCAAATCGAAATCAACAGCACAAGCACGAAATACCCGGGAGTGAATTTGTCCGATCCGGCAATCAAAGGGTTTCGAGCAATGAGGTCGAAGAGTCCAAACAATGAGCCACAACCTATCCCTATATAAATTGGACCGAAGAGTGTGATCGCCGATTGCTCGATAGGATTTGGCAAAGCGCGAAAAAGCTCGGAAGCTAATATAATAAAAGCAGATAATCCTGCGATAGCAATAACCATTTCATGCGCCGTTTGCGAGAGCTGAGATCCGTATGCAAAAGTAAATCGTTCGATACCAAAAATCATCGCCGTACACATCGTTAGAAAGATACCAAGTCCCACTTGAGGTGAATATCCTTTTGTTTTAGCAAGCCCATAATATTCCCACACAGTAATGCCCGAGAGCAACACCGTCAATGTAAAAAAACCAAGTGGTTTATAGAGAACGATATACAATACTACAGGTATAGCGATAACGGCAAAGATTAAGCGTTGCAACAAATTACTCATAGAGTGGTCGTTTGTGATTCGTGATGATGAAAGTCTTTAATGTGTGCCAGTTCATACTCCGCGTTATGTCTGGCTCGAAGTGGCTCGGTAATTTTTTGGAACAGATAAAAAGATCCGATAACAAACGGCAATGAAACAGCAAGTAAGATCAATGAATCGTTAACAGATACCTCAGGGGTACCGGTGATCGAATCAAGAGCTGATGTTGAGCCTTTAAAAAAAAACATCGCTAAGACTATAAGTCCATTATTAATAGCATGAGCAAGCATACTCACTCTAAGATCGCTGGTTCGATAAGCAAGCCAACCAAGCACCAAGCCAATCGAGAGCAACCCGGGAAAATTTAACGGACTCGCATGAACGGCTGCAAACAAGATTGATGTAATCACGATGGCAATATACGGACGAGTTTTGGTTTTCCCGCTCCGTTCAATATTTGTTTGAATAAATCCCCGAAAAAGTGTTTCTTCGGCGATTGCCGGTATAAGAGAAATACCAATCAACAGGATAATTAATTCACCGAAAGATGTTGCGGAAGTGACACTACTCATAAAATCGTCGAGATATTTTTGCAAGGAAAATAAGGGGTCATATATTATCGGAAATAGTTTTAAAAATGAAATCCACAAACCATCTAACGCCCCACCTACGACTTGAGCTAACAATACCATCGGCACCCCGAGAAGCATAGCAGCTAACGGCGTTTCATTGATGCCTTCTAAACGAAATGAAGCTTGCGAATCCTGTTCAAAATTTTTTACTATTAATATCGGCACGGTGAACATGACTGCAAGCTGTGCCAAGGCATTAATCGCAACGATCATCCCTGCCCCTGCACCTTGAATATTAATGCCATAAAAAGCAACCAGGATGATTCCCCCAAGCATATTAAATCCGAGCACAATCATTACCATGATTGCGATACTTCTTAGAATACCAAAATATCCGTTTCTCATTAAATGTTACAATCCAAATTTTTTCCGTTTACGCCATAACGTTGCACTATCAATCCCCAATATACGAGCAGCTTCTTCAAGACTGGAGGTTTTCGAGAGGATGTACGCAATATGTTTATGTTCCATTTGTTCGAGCGACTCAAGTTCGGATTGCACATTCAGCGCTGGATCAATGACCGGAAGAATTTTTGAATATGCAATATATTCCGGAAGGTGAGCAAGTGTAATAGACCGCTCGCCGGATGCAAGTACTGTCGCTCGCACCATTGTGTTTTCTAATTCGCGAACATTCCCTCTAAAATCATAGCGAAGAAGTGCATTCTGTACTTCTGTAGACAACTCCGGAGGGATACCGGTTGTCGTTGTCTGAGCAACGATATATTGTGCAAGCAACAATACATCACCTTTCCGATGACGAAGCGGAGGAACAAGAATGCGAAAAACACTCAAACGATAAAACAGATCTTCTCTAAAATTTCCGCGCTCTATCTCTTGTTCAAGATTTCTATTGGTCGCAGCAACAATACGGACGTCGCTTGTTCTGGTGACATTCTCGCCCACTCGTTGGAACTCTCTATTTTGCAAGAATCGAAGCAGTTTCGCTTGCGATGCCAACGCCATCTCTCCAATTTCATCGAGAAAAAGAGTGCCACCATTAGCAGCTTCTACCCTCCCGATACGATCTTTGATAGCACTGGTGAACGAGCCTTTCACGTGTCCAAACAATTCCGACTCTATCAACTCGCCCGAAAGTGTTGTACAATTCAACTTAACCAACGGTCCTGATGATCTCGTGCTATTGGTATGAATATAATCTGCAAACAACTCTTTCCCGGTACCTGTCTCTCCTTCAATCAATACCGTCAGGTCAGATCCGGCAATTTTCTTTGCCGTTGCAAGGATAGAAATCATACTGGGATCATTTGTCAAGATCTCAGCATCAAACGAGCGACGCTCACGTAGTTGTTGCATATTGACAACACTACTTACCAGAGTAAGCAATTCTTTTTGGTCAAACGGCTTTTGTAAATAATCATACGCCCCAAGTTTTAAAGTCTCAACTGCGGTCTCGACTGTTGCATGAGCAGTAATAATGATCACCGGAAGATCGCTAAATCTGTGCTTGAGTTGTTGCAATACGACTCTGCCATCAATAGGATACATCATTAGATCAACAAGTGCCAAAGTGTAGCGCTGCTCAGGGTGTTGCTCAATCTGTTGTAGGGCAATATCAGGTTCACAATAGGATGTGACATCATATCCCGCAGTCTTAAGACTCATTGACATTGTCTTTACAATGTTCGGCTCGTCGTCGATTAGTAAGATATGCCCTTTCATTGCAGATTCATTATTTAGGAAATGATATTGTAAAAACTGAGCCCGACCCAATGGTACTCTCCACTGTGGTAGTCCCGTGATATAATTCTACTATCTCTTTAACGATAGCAAGTCCAAGTCCGATCGACCCTGGTGTTGCGGCATCTCTCGGCTTTAGCTGGACAAATCTATCAAATATACGTCCAAGATCAGCGCCCGCAATTCCAATACCCGTATCAGTTACTTTCAAGGTCCAGCCACTCTCACTACTTGAAAGTACCACGGTAACCTTTCCATTGATAGGGGTAAATTTTAATGAATTCACAAGAAGATTTTGAACGATCGATTCAAAGTGTTCACGATTCATCAATACGACACAATTTTCATCATATTCTGCAATCAATTCAATGTTCTTTTCCTTAAACTGCGGCGCAAGAGAGTTCATGACAGAACTCAATACTGACGAAACATTAATAAAATCATTATGTGCGATATTCTTGGATTGATCCAATTTTGAAATACTCAGTAGATCTTTAATAAGTTTTGCAAGACGTTCGCTGTCATTAGTAGAACTTGTAATAAGCTCGCGTTGATCAAGTGTCAATGGACCGATCACTTCTTCGGCAAGTATATCAAGTGCCATTCTGATGGAAGTTAATGGCGTTCTGAACTCATGCGACACTTTTGCAAGAAAATCATTCTTTAAACGATCCAGCTCTTCAAAATGAGTAATATCAGTAAAATGGAGAAGTTTGCCAACAATCATCGTTGTTTGCTCACTTGTTGGCGCAGTAATCTCGACAGTCGAAACTCGATAGAATTTTCTTCCCAAACTACTCCGACGTTCTATAATAATAGGAAGGTCATTTGTACTCTGTTCTCGTTCTAACACAGCAACAACTTGCTCACGTATGCTTGGCTCGGTAAAGATAGTTGCGGCTGTCAATCCAATCATCGTTGCTTCTGACGATCCTATTAATTCTTCGGCACTACGATTGACCAGTAACAATTTACCTGTAGCATCAAAAAGGAAGAGTGGTTCGTCGAAAGAAAGTATGACTGATTCGGATTTGCTTTTTTCTGCAAGCAACGAGTCAATATTCATTCGCTCATATCGCTCAAGCCGTTCAGCCATTCTGTTGAATTCGAAGCTCACCTCCCCGAGTTCATCAGCGTCACGTACTTCCAATCGGTCGCCTAAATTGCCTTTTTGGATGTGCTTGAGTGATACACTCAATTGTTGAAGCGGTCTTGTGGTGCGCCGTGCGATGATCACGCTCCCAAGTAAACCTATAATAATTGCGATGACCGTAGTAATAATAACAGTATCCTCTGCGGTATTTGCCTCACGAACCGCTGTATCTCGCGCCGTCAAGAATAGTTGTGAAATAGCAAATGAGAGTGCATTGCTCTTTTTTTTGAGATCAAGAAAAGTTGGAGAAAGTACCGTTTCAAAAAATTTTCTTGCTTTTTGCGGGTCATTTTGCGAGAGCGACAAAAATTCAGGAAGCTGTGCTTGATACTGATGCCATCGAATTTCAAATTGGGTCAGAAGCACACTTACTGAAACTGAAAACTCTTTCGGAATTTCAGAAATTGATTTTTCAGCCGAGGAAAGCTCATTGTTTAATACCGTAGGTTCAGATGAAAGCACATTGCTGCCGCGAATGGCTTCGCCTCCTAAGACTTGCAACTGCGCTTCGTTGAGTCTGACTAATGACTCGTACATTGAAAGTGTTGCACGATCTGCTTGCGAAATTTTTTCTACAGCGGTATTGGTAAGTTGCGTGTACGATTGAAACGTGAGCACAGCATAGAGACCAAGTGCCGCAAGCAATGCGACAACGAATAAATATCCGGCAAGAATTTTTGACCGTAATGTCAAAAACATACTTCTATCTCAAGATGTAAAACAACAAGGTGATAAGCACCCCCACTGTTGCAGAAGTACATTATCTTTTGATGTATTAGACAACAATTGATTCAACGGCATTCGGAATTGCAGATTCATAGAGTTCTCGTAATGTTAGAATGTTTTCCTCTATTATTCCTTGTATTACAAGATTCGTGCCACCGACAGTACCAATTACTTCGGACTTCACACCAAGTTGTGAAGCAAGTCGGAATACCTCAACGACATATTCCGGAGCACAACTGACAACAACTCTTCCTTGACGCTCGGCAAAGAGCATAACATCTTTACGTGCTTCAGGCGGAAGCTCAATCGTGGCTCCGATGTTGCCGGCGATACACGATTCGGCAAGAGTAATTGCCATTCCGCCATCACTCACATCATGCGCACTGGAGAGTAATCGCTTGCCTGCACAAGAAACAAGAAGTGTTATCAACTGCAACTCCCCGGCAGGATCGATATGCGGAGCCTTGCCAAGTGCAGCCCCTGCATTGCAGAGTGCAAGATATTCACTGCCGCCAATACCATCAAATGGGTCGTTCGAATTGTATGCTGTAAGCAAGATCACAGCATCCCCTTCATTACTAAAAGCAGCTTGAAGCGCACAATCAACATCATCTATTAGCCCAAGCATACCGATCGTTGGCGTTGGATATATTGCACCTTGCGGGCTTTGATTATAAAAACTGACGTTGCCGCCTGTCACAGGTGTTTCGAGTACTCGGCATGCGTCGCCAATACCGCGAATCGCTTCTTTGAATTGAAAATAAACTTCCGGTTCATAAGGATTACCAAAATTCAAACAATTCGTAATAGCAATCGGCAGCGCACCAACACATGCAACATTACGTGCCGTTTCGCAAACCGCTATCATCGCACCATGATAAGGGTCAAGATAAACATAACGAGAATTACAATCAGTTTTTACTGCTAAGCCTTTCGTCGTGTCTTTGATACGAATAACAGCCGCATCTCCGCCAGGAATTGCCAATGTATTTGTTCGTACCATCGAATCATATTGCTCATAGACCCAACGTTTGCTCGCGATGTTAGGCGAACTCAACAATTGTTTTAATGTATCCGAGGGGTTAGTCACATCCGGAATGGAGGCAACATTAAAAGCTGAAGTAGTTTTTAAGTATTTCGGTTCGGCAGATTCACGCTGATACACCGGTGTCATATCACCGCCAAGTGCCAATGATTTGGCAGGAATATTCGCGACAAGCTCGCCCTTGCGATGAATCACAACATTACCCGTGTCAGTGACTATACCAACAACAGCGGCTTGAAGATCCCATTTTTCAAATACTGCTTTGATCGCATCAACATTTTTTGGTTCAACGATAACGAGCATACGCTCCTGTGATTCGCTGAGCATAATTTCGTATGCTGACATGGTTGCTTCGCGAAGTGGAACAAGATCAAGATTAACATCCATCCCTGTTCCCGCTTTGAAACTCATCTCCGATGTTGAGCATGAAATGCCTGCCGCTCCCATATCCTGCATTCCAACAACCAGCTTTTTCTCAATCGCTTCAAGCGATGCTTCGAGTAATAATTTCTCGGTAAAAGGATCACCTACTTGAACCGTGGGTCGCATATCTTCGGCATCAGTACTAAAAACAGCGCTCGCAAGCAAACTTGCACCGTGAATTCCATCGCGACCCGTGCTTGACCCGACAATCATCACAGTATTACCCACACCCTCAGCAGTGGCACTCACGGTTTTGCCTACTTCCACAATACCAACAGCCATTGCATTAACAAGAGGATTTCCCTGATAACAAGGATCAAAATATACTTCCCCAGCGACTGTCGGCACACCGAATGAATTGCCGTAATCGGCTATACCATGAACGACACCTCGAACAAGAAATTTGGTACGGTCACTTTCTAATGTTCCAAAACGAAGTGAGTTCAACGCCGCGACTGGTCTCGCTCCCATCGTAAAAATGTCACGCAGAATACCACCGACGCCCGTAGCGGCACCTTGATAAGGTTCAACTGCCGACGGGTGATTATGGGATTCAATCTTAAATGCGACTGCAAGACCACCACCGAT
>JANYDV010000247.1 GCA_025363505.1 Bacteroidota bacterium | reverse complement strand
CGATCTGCCATAGCCAATACCAAGTTATATGTAAATAAGAAGGAAGGCTTTATTGGTATGGGCTTAAAGAAAGACGAACTTGCATTTGAATGCTCCGACCTCGATAATGTGATCATTTTCCGTAAAGACGGGAAAATGGTCATAACCAAGGAGATCATCTGCGGAGTAAAATTGACGTAATAATCAACGACCATCATAAATGGCACTTTTCGATCGATAAACTTATCAAGCTTTTCCATCATATCAATCGCAATAAACAGCACAATAAAAGCCGCCAGCGACACCAAAGTGGCAAGCAGGAATTGCTTAACAATATAACGGTCTATCAATTTCATTCTCTTTAATTGCAACAATGTTTGGTATCGTTTCGGTGCGGAAAAGTGTTTATTGTGATGATGAGTATTTTTACTAAAGGCAGTTGGCTCTTTGAAGAAGCATTTGATAAAGACGCGGCATATCAGATGTCACGTGATCTTGAGTGCGCCGAAACCATCCGCGACAACCCCGATGCGCCGAATGTTCTCAGACTTTATTCCTGGAAACCCTATGCCATTTCACTGGGCTACCAACAGGATGAGACTTCGATCAATAAAGATGCATGCGCAAAAGCCGGAGTTGATATTATTCGTCGTCCGACAGGTGGCAGAGCTGTCTATCATTCCGAAGAATTAACCTACGCAGTTATAATGCGCTTCGAGCCTGGTGAGGGCATCTATGCGGTGCATAATAAAATTGCTGAATCACTTCTCGAATTACTCCAACCATTTTGTGACAACAAACTCGAACTAACATCAACAAGTAAAACACCATCCATTCGAGAAGCATATAAACCCGGCACTCTCACTAACATTGCTTGCTTTACAAGTACTGCTCGCTATGAGATCACCTATAACGGCAAGAAAGTAGTAGGCTCGGCACAACGTCGATTTGGGAATGCAGTATTACAACACGGCTCTATTCTGCTTGGTGGTGAGCACTTGAATTTACCTGATTTTTTGAATATCCCAAGTGAAGAAAAACTTGAAATGAGAGCAATGTTAGAGAAGGAGACTGCCACAATAAGTGAAATTTGCGGCAGATTAGTGTTTCCTAAAGATATTTCAAAGTCTCTTTCTTTCTCTGTTACTCCACAACAACATTCACCAATTTATCAGGGACAACAATAATCTTCTTCACTGATGACTCACCAATATACTTTTGAACGCGGTCACTTGCCGTTGCATATTTTTCAAGTTCTTCACGCGAAAGACCGCGTGGCACTTCAAGTTTGTCCCGAACTTTTCCGTTTACTTGCAAAACAATCGTTGCAGTATCTTCAATAATCTTGGTTTGATCATAGCGAGGGAAAGATGTATTCACTATTGAATCAGTATGCCCTAATCTTGACCAGATTTCTTCGCAAATGTGTGGCGCGAATGGCGCAACCAGTTTGACAAGTGTCTCGACAGCTTCTCGTGGCGCAGGTTCTTGTTCGCCGGAAGGCACTTCGTTCATTAAAATCATCATCGCACTAATCGCTGTGTTCAACCGAAGTGCCTCAATATCTTCTGATACTTTCTTGATCGTTTGGTGCATCAAACGCTCTAAGTCTTTTGATAGGGGCACATCTTTCACCCTTGAAGTCGGATCGCCTTCATCATTTGCAACGAAACGCCACAAGCGATTTAGAAAGCGATGCACACCGCTAATACCCTTCGTATTCCATGGTCCGCCTTGTTCAAGAGGTCCGAGAAACATCAAGTACATTCTCAATGTATCGGCACCAAATTCTTCGACGACATCGTCGGGGTTCACGACATTGCCAAGCGACTTCGACATCTTTGCGCCGTTCTCGCCAAGCAACATCCCTTGATGGAATAATCGTTTGAAAGGCTCGTTATGACTGACGATACCGTGATCGAACAATACCTTATGCCAAAAACGAGAATACAATAAATGCGTGACCGCGTGTTCATTGCCGCCAACATAAAGATCAACCGGCTGCCAATACTTATCACTTTCTTTCGAAAAAGGGGCAGTATCATTATTCGGGTCGGCATAGCGTAAATAATACCACGACGAACCAGCCCATTGTGGCATCGTATTTGTTTCGCGCTTCGCAGGTTTTCCGGTTTCGGGGTCAGTGGTATTCACCCAATCAGAAATAACCGAAAGTGGTGACTCACCTGTTCCGCTTGGGCTGTAGGACTCAACCACCGGGAGTGTAACCGGCAAAGAAGTCTCGGTCAAGGCTTTAGCATATTCACCATCACCATCATTTATATAAATAATTGGGAATGGCTCGCCCCAATAACGTTGACGCGAAAAAAGCCAATCGCGCAATTTGTATTTTACTGCGTGATGCCCAATATTTTGATCAACAAAATGTTTTGTAATCTTTTCTTTTGCCTCTATTGTCGGAAGTCCGTCAATAAATCCTGAATTAATCACAGTACCCTCTTCAGTGTAAGGCTTTTTTTCAATATCAATGATGCTTCCATCAAGAGCTTCAACGACTTGCACGATAGGTAAAGAAAAAGTTTTTGCAAACTCGTGATCTCGTTCATCATGCCCGGGCACAGCCATAATTGCGCCCGTGCCATAGCCGATCAATACATAATCAGCTATCCAAATAGGAATAGGCTTTTGGGTTGCAGGATTAATGGCATACGCTCCCGTAAATACACCGGTTTTTTCTTTTGCAAGTTCGGTTCGTTCAAGCTCGCTCTTCGTTGCCGCTTGTGTCTTGTAGAGTTTAACTTCCGATGTATGTTCGGCACTTGTGATGCTATCAACAAGCGGATGCTCGGGCGAAAGCACCATATATGTTGCGCCGAAGATCGTATCAGGTCGAGTTGTGTATATGCGAATTTTTTCGTCGCTGTTTTGAATTGCAAAATCAACTTCAGCACCGGTGCTCTTGCCTATCCAGTTACGTTGTTGTTCGATTGTATGATGCGGCCAATCAAGTTCATTTAGATCGGCAATCAACCGTTCGGCATAAGCGGTGATACGAAGCATCCACTGGCGCATATTTCGTCGAACCACAGTAAATCCTTTTTCTTCTTGCTCGGCAACTTCTTCGTTTGCAAGCACAGTCCCGAGTTCAGGACACCAATTTACCGGTGCATCAGAAAGATAGGCAAGACGAAAACCTGAAAGAATATCAGCTTTGTGTTTTTCGGACGCATGTTGCCACTCAAGCGAGCTAAATGTCTTAAAATCTTTCGGCAACATTGCGGGGACCAATGATGAACCATGTTTTTCAAAATGCGTAATTAGGTCATCTATCGGTCTTGCATGACCAACTTTTACATCATAATACGAATTATAGATCTTCAGGAAAATCCATTGCGTCCATTTGAAATAACTTGGATCGGTTGTATTAATCTCACGACTCCAATCATAGGAGTAACCGAGCATATCCAACTGACGTCGAAAATTCTTGACGTTCTCTACCGTTGTATCATTCGGATGTTTCTTGTTTTTTACGGCATATTGCTCTGCTGGAAGTCCAAACGCATCCCAACCCATCGGGTGCAATACATTAAATCCACTCATACGCTTATATCGAGCCACAATATCGCTCGCAGTATAGCCAATCGGATGCCCCATATGTAAGCCTGCTCCCGACGGATATGGAAGCATTGACATTACATAGTATTTGGGTAACGATGGGTCTGTTGCAACTCGATAAATGTCTTGCTCACGCCATTTGTTTTGCCACTTCGACTCGATATTCTTAAACGGATATGCCATTATTGGTAATTAAATCAATTCTATATACTGTATTAGGGACTAAATGAAGTCCAAAGTTCCCGAATTGGCATATAGAACACCTATTGTGAGGATAAAGTATTCAGCAATCGGACTTTTCCGCCCACACAATTTGTTTAGATCGCCGATCACAAACAATATGATTTTTTTATGGCAAATCTTCTCGTAAATCCGCCTGTTGCAACTTCAAATGACACCTCCAAAGATGGTGTTGTTCCATTTCCGAAAAACCACAAATTTGATTTTGATGTTATCGTCCTCGGCGGCGGACCGGGCGGCTATCCGGCGGCTATTCGCTCAGCACAATTAGGACTTCGTGTAGCAGTTGTTGAACGCGAGCGTCTCGGCGGCATCTGTACTAATTGGGGCTGCATTCCAACCAAAGCACTACTGAAGAATGCTGAAATTTATAGTGACTTTCTCTCCGCCCCGAAAGAATGGGGTATCACTTACGACAATCTTAAAGTAGATTTTCCTGCGGTGATCAAACGCTCACGTGGAGTGAGTGATCGTAACGTGAAAGGCATTGAGTTTTTAGTAAAGAAAAACAAAATAGAGCTCATTGGTGGTAACGGTGTTATGACTTCGGCGAATACAATCGAAATAACTTCAAATGATGGAAAGAAGCGCAATGTCTCGGCAGCAAGAGTCGTGATCGCAACCGGTGCCCGCGCACGTTTGCTTCCTGGCTTGAAGGCTGACACCAAGCGCATCCTTACTGCAACCGAGGCAATGAGCATGGATCATATTCCTGAATCAATGACTATCGTTGGTTCTGGTGCTATCGGTATTGAGTTTGCATATTTCTACCATACATTTGGCACGAAGGTTACCATCATCGAAATGATGCCGAATATCTTGCCTGTCGAAGATACTGAAGTTTCTCAAGAACTTGAGAAGCTTTATAAAAAGAAAGGTATGACGATCTATACCAACACAAAAGTGGCTGGCGTTACTGTGGGTAAAAATGGTACCACTGTCGAGATCGAAACAGCAGACGGCAAAAAAGAAAAGCTTGAAGCAGAGTGTACTCTTATTGCAATAGGTGTCCAAGGAAATACCGAAAATATTGGCTTAGAAAAACTCGGCATCAAAATGACCAAAGGGTTTATTGATGTAGATGAGTTTATGCGGTCGAGCGTGCAAGGTATTTATGCCATCGGTGATGTTGCCGGTCCACCATGGCTTGCACACGTTGCAACTGCCGAAGGTATTGTCGCAGCAGAACATCTTGCGCACGGCTCAGCTACTCCTGTTGATTATGATAACATCCCGGGATGTACATACTGCCAACCCCAAGTTGCATCAGTGGGCTTGACAGAACGTGCTCTCAAAGAAAAGGGTACTCCATATAAAGTCGGCAAATTTCCGTTCACAGCACTCGGCAAAGCACGTGCTATTGGGCATACAGAAGGTTTTGTCAAATTATTGTTTGATGAAAAATATGGCGAGCTTCTCGGAGCACATATCATCGGACCCGAAGCAACCGAAATGCTTGAAGAATTGGTAATAGCCCGTTCGCACGGAGCCACTGCCGAAAGTATCCTAAAAACCATCCACCCACACCCCACTCTCGGCGAAGCCAATATGGAAGCAACCAGTGTCGCATTGGGTGAGGCGATACATTTGTAATAACTTTTTATTTTATTGAAAACTATTCACGGGACATTTCCTAATGAATTGTGGTTTTAAACCTCCCTGTTAAAAAAACTTATATATGATAGTGTTCGATCACGAAGCAACCGATATGCCGAGCGCAGCAGCGGAAACGTCTCCCGCACCGGCAGAACTAACGTCCGAAACCACAACGCCTGAAACTGCATCAGCAGATTCTTCGCAAACGCCTGCGTCAAAATATGACGAATTGCGTAAGTCGAAGGCAACAATTCAAGCAAAAGTCTTGAAATGGGCAAACAACGGACTGGATGTAGAATTTGAAGATGGCACCATTGCTTCGATGCCAAACAATCACATCGATCTCGACCCGAATCGTAATATTGCTCATTATTTTGGCAAAAGTATTCCGGTTCGTGTGCTTGATATCCGCAAAGAGCGCGGCACAGAATATATCCGCGTCTCGCACCGGATGGTGATTGAAGATGAACTTCGCAAATCAGCGAAGGATATTCTTGAGAATATGGAAATTGGTGATGTCATTGATGCGAAGGTGAAATCCTTCAACATCAAAGATGTGATCATTGATCTTGGACCTGGGGTGAATGCCTATATCCAAGGAAAAGATCTTTCGTGGCAACGTTTCGATCATCCGTATGAAATTTGCAAACGTGGCGAAACACTGAAGGCAAAAGTGTTGCAGGTTGACAAAAGACGTCGCGAAGTACAACTCGGCATCAAACAACTCACTGCCGATCCTTTGGTCGAAAAGTATAATGATACAAAAGAAGGTGCTATCGTAGTAGTAAAGGTACTTTCCATTCTGGACCAGGGCGCAGATGTTGAGCTAGCGAATGGACTTACGGCTTTCCTACCGATCTCCGAAATTTCATGGGAGCGCATACCGACTGTCGAATCCGCTGTTTCAGTAGGCGATGAGTTTGAAGTTCAACTTCTCACCGTCGAAGCAAAGCGACATCGCATCACCTGCTCTAAAAAGCGTTTAGTTGAAAATCCGGCTCGCCAACGTGAAGAGAAATTCCGTCTCGGAACAGATCACGATGCGAAGATTAAAGAAGTTACTCGTGGTGGGCTCGTTGTAGCATTTGAAGATGGCAACGAAGGTTTCGTACCGCGTCGTGAACTAAGCCATGACCGTATCGAAAAACTTGAGGATGTCTTTAAAAAAGATAAACCCCTCGAAGGTCTGCGCGTAATTGAGTATGATCGCCGCGATGGGAAGATTACACTTTCGCTCATCGCTGCCGAAAAGGAGGCGCAACGCACTTCCCTCCGTCAATATCGAGCCACCCCAAAAGGGTCAAGCTTCTCACTTGGCGAACTTGGTGCCCTCAAAGAAAAGCTCGAACAAGCTGAAGCTAAAAAGTCATAACCGTCATAGAATATTTGTAAAAAAGCGCAGTCTTTACAGATTGCGCTTTTTTTATTCTACGATTTACCGTGTTTGGCCATCATGCTTTTGGCGGATTATTCGACGGTTTTCTTTATTAAGTTTACGTTGTATCTTTGCTTTTTGCTCGGGAGTCATTGCTCCGCCGTTCTGAGCTTGGAAGCGTTGCTTCTGTCGTTGAATCCGAAGCTCTTGTCTTTTCAAACGACGAGCTTCGTGTTTGGTGATCTCGCCGGATTTGACACCTTCCTTGATTCGGGCATGCTGACGTTTTTGGCGCGCGCCGATGCTCATCGGTCTTTTCGCGGGTGCAACAACTGATGGTGTTTGTTGTATCTGTGAGGTTACTTCCTGAGCATTCACATTGTACGTTAATGCCCCGATACTGAAGATTGAAATGGCAGTGAGCGAAATAATAATTGTTTTCATGATTTTTATTTTTTTGTGAAACAGAATTGCGATTGCCTTTGTAGTTTGGAGGTAGGATTCGTCAGGAAGTTTAATTAATTCGTGTTCATAAAAAAAGCGCTAGCCACATCCGTACTATTCCTGGTCATTGCACTCGCAATGATCTGTGTTGTTATCTCAACAACCGTAAAAGCGCAACCTCCATCCACTTCCCGAAAACTTCCACCGTCGCTTGAACGCGAACTGAGACTTCGTGGAGCGAATGCCACAAGAGTTATCCGATTTAGTGATACCGTTAAAGCAGATAAGCTGATCTCGGCAAGTCTTCGTGATAGCTCGGGTCGTGAGCTTGATTCAACGATGGTACGTGATTCTGCTATCATTACGATTGATTCGGTCGTCTCACTTTCTCACAAAGAATGGCTCGATTCGGTACTTGCTGAACTTCCCGAAACCGAGCGCACTCCCGAAGGACTTCGATTTCATTACCCTTATGAGATGATGCTCGGCACATCCCGTAGACAAGTTGCTTTCGATTCATCACTACCACTAAAGATGGACCCAGTTTCGAAAGAAGATTTACCGCTCTTTGATGCCCTGCCAATGCAGCAACCGATCATCAGAAGTTCTTCACATCGATTTTATGCGTCGTTGATGCTCGGTGTACCCACAGTTCCTGATATTGCAATAAAAGCATTATTGATAAACAGTAGAAATACAACGATCGAACTCGGCGGTAGCTTTGCCGAACGGAACTCTGATCTTACAGCATTACAAGAGCAATGGAATATCACCGCACATGGTATTTTCACAATACCATTCTCACAAGAACATAATGACGAGACAATTCCGATGATCGATGCAGAGATTTCATCTTCCTCACTCTCAAGATTAATTCATAAAAAATCCGGAAACACTATAGCCTCGCTTTCTCGAAATAATATTGAAACAACTGCATCCTTGGGATCGCTTGATGCCATAAAACTCACCGCGGCAGCAGACTTGCGTTACTGTAGTGACAATATCGGATCGGGATTGACCGAACGCTCAGGGGCTATCTCTTCTGTGTTCGAGCATCAACAATCAGATAGCAGCAATCGGATACATTTTTTATTAGCATATAACGGCGCAAGCACTACTACCGATAAATTGCTCCGTAACGGCGCACTGGGAGCACTGACGACCGAACTAACTCTTGCATCATCGACGAGACAAGCCTTTCATTGGGAAGCCGGGTTCACGTTTATCAATGCAGCCGATGCAATTGCCTCGACTTCATATTTATTCCCTATGGTAAAAATTCAGCAGCGCTTTTCTTCAGACTTTAATGGGTTCGTATCACTTACGAGTTCTGCAACGACACAAACATTTGATAGAATTTATACAGTAAACCCCTTTTATGCCCCACTTCAATCAAATAGTGGCTTAACTAATGATTCATTGTTAAGCCAGGACGGTAGAAGAGTAAGCATTGACCGTTTCCGAATTAATCTTGGGACAGAATATTTACTCTCGTCAGAGGATAGACTACAATTTGTCATTTCCTATTATATTCGTCACGATGCACTCAGTTTTTCAGCGTTGAAGGACTCAGGAATAATAAAGTATTATCCCAAGGCTGTCGATTCAAGAATATTTTCGTTTGATCTTTCTGCCGGTTTTGTTCTTCTGAAAAATGACCGCTTTACAATTGCAGCACATTTCAGTTCTACACTCGCAACTCAAAACGATAAGCAGCTCCCATACGAGCCAACGTTCACTTCAGATATTTCATATTACTTTAGGTCAATTACACCCAAATTCTTTCCTTCAGTCAGTTGCAAATTTATTTCTCGTCAAGAGAAGAGTCTGCTTTTTATTAATCTGAAAGCGGAATATTTACTTGATACCAACTGGAAACTTCAGATCATTGCAAACAACCTTTTTGATACCGATGGGGCTTTCTGGGATACATATACCGAGTACCCAAGGCAGATCGCCGTGGGTGTGAGTGCCTCACTTTAAACCTTTCTTGGCTTTTTTTCTCAAATAAACACCCTGAAACTGAAACACTCATTCATTTTGTGTGTTTTAACACTATACGTTAAAATAGATGAATACTCGAAGAGATTTTCTTAAAAAAGCAGTTAAAGTCGGAATTCTGGTTACAGCTACTCCTTCTATCTGCGCAATCTGTGGTTCTGAAGCAATTGCTTCCAGCAGCCCTGGGCTAAATGGGAATATCATTGTTGATCTTGCGAAGTTCCAATTTAAGAAACTACAAACCCAGTTTGGCTCTCTGCAGTATACTTTGCCGTCGCCGAATAGCGGCATGACCTTATTAATCACCAGAAAGGATACCAATAATTTTACTGTATTAGATGCAGTATGTACGCATAAGGGGTTTCTCGTCAACCCATTTGAGCCGACTTTAAATTTGTTTAATTGTTCTTCGACT
>JANYDV010000004.1 GCA_025363505.1 Bacteroidota bacterium | reverse complement strand
TGCAGGTAATACCGTTGCACGACCACGAGAACGAAGGAAATGTACTACACCAATATCTCTACCCCCATGGATACCGCCGGAGCGAGCCATCGATGCCGCCATCGATTCTTCAGGAGTCAAACCCTGACCTAATACGAACGGTCTTGATCTATAATAGACCGTAGCTCCGTCGTTCGGATTGGAGATACATTCCGAAAGGATCGCTTGAATCATATCATGACCACGCGCCGAGAACTGATAGGTCACCAGTCCGTTCGGGACAAGTTCAGTCTCTTCGATACGATCAATAGCTCGAGAGGTGAGAATAATACGAGCTACTCGTTTGAAGTCAATATTACTAAACTGTTTCTTTTTTGCCATTATTGATGATCTACGGAACTTGCATTCCGAAAGTTGTTTTTACTGAAGCGGATGAAAACACCACTTCTCGCATTAATCATTTCCCTGTTGGCACTTTCTTCGTGCCAAACACAATATTTTTATACCCTGCCTACTCCCGAAGCATTAAAACGCTTTCCGCCGGAGAAGATGAAATGGGAATATACTAATAAAATCGTCACTAAAGTGACTGTTATGGGCGAAAACAATAAAATGTATCGCCTCGAGGTAACCCCCAAGACAAAATTAGAGGCGTTGACAGTCTTTGGCGAGAAATTTCAATTCTACCTCCAAACAATCACTGTTGACGGAAATGCCGATGGTCTTATTGGAAGTGGTCAATCATGGACTGGTTACGAGCTCCATGACCATGTCCAACGGACAGTCGCTGTCAAAGAAGTCACCGAAGTAAAAATCATCTCTCCAGCCCCCGCCTCCGAGCTTACCTTCTAAAATAGAGCATTTTAAGCACTATTTCTTATCAGTTAACGATTAGATAATATTAAAGCAACACTGAGCTAATCTTCAGCCGGTAATTTTGCATTCGATAATATGTATTCTTACACTGAACCAACTAACTTAGATACCATGCTTTCAAAGAAACTCAAATTGATCGTGTCGTTCGCAGCTCTTCTTCTTGTCGTAGCGAACACCAACATACTCGCGCAAACAGTCGAAGAAAAAGTATCAACGCTCGAAGGTAAGGTTGATGGCGTCGCTGACCGCACCACGGAATTAGAAAATACTGTCAGTAATCTTGCTAAACTCAAGATCTCAGGATACGTACAACCACAGTGGGTTTGGACCGGAATTGATACCGTCGGTAAAAATGGTGATATTAATAACAATCCGCAAATAACACGAAGCTATTTCCAGATTCGTCGCGGCCGTGTGAAATTCACTTATAAATCCGGCGATATCGGAGCCGTCATTTATCCGGATATTACTGAACAGGGCGTAGTCATTAAAGAAGTATATGCAAGTTGGGATTTTGCCCATGACAAAGGTATGACAATGCTCAATCTTCAGATGGGTGCTATGAACCGTCCTTTTGGATATGAAATTGCCTATTCATCAAGTGTACGTGAAGTAGTAGAGCGATCTGTTGCTGAGAATAGACTTTTCAATGGAGAACGCGATTTGGGTATTCAAATTGGATATACCCCTGTATTCGGAGATTTAAGACCGGTTTTGGAATTAGGTCTTTATAATGGTTCAGATAATTTCGCGGCTGGTCCTGTTAATGATATTGGTGGTAATAGTGGCAACGCATTTAACTTTGGAACAGGTCAAATACAAGGTTCTGTATCCTCACTTACTCCAAAATCAGGAGCTGATTCTTTATATATTGCAACGAAAGTTAATCCGGCAATTAATACTACCGTAGCAACTGGACAAGCATTGGTCTCTGCAAACAACTCTTCGGGAGCTGGAAATGGCTGGAAGCAAAATCAAAAAGAACTCATCGGCCATGTTCGTTTGCCATTTCTTCTCAGTGATGAATTCTCTTTTGACATCGGTGGTTCTTGGTCGGTTGGTGGTATCACACCGCCTTCTGATGTTGAAGCAACATACAATGATGGTGGAACACTAAAGTTAGCGAAATCTACCAGCGGAGCACCCCATACATTTACTCCAACAACCGGTTGGGAGCCAAAAGGTTTATTCTTATCTAACCGCACAATCTTTGGTGCTGACGCACAGTTCTATCTTTCAGTCTTGCCATTTGGCGGTACAATTCTCAAAGCTGAAATGTACACAGGCAAGGTGCCTTTTTATGGCTCACCGGCTTTGATCGGTTCGGGCGACACCGCAACATTTGGTATGCCTACTGCTATTCTTGTTCAAAAAAATGTCATGGGTTATTACGCAATGTTAGTACAGAACATTACTGATTGGTTTCAGTTGGCTGTTCGTATCGAATCCTATGATCCAAATACAAACGTCAAAGGGACAGACTTTGCAACAACTGCATTGGCAAATGGACCACAAATCAATGGCGCTTCATATCTCAATTCAAAAAGTAGTTTCGGCGGAGATCTTAAATTGAATACCATTACGGTTGGTCTAAACTTTTTCGTTCAAGGCAATCTTCGTATCATGCTTGATTACGATCATCAGACTCAGGAAGAATTCACAAAGACAGTTGCGGGTGCTATCGCAACGGTTGGCTCACCAAACTTAGATAAGTTTACAGCACGTATGCAGGTTAAATTTTAATTGAAGAAATAATTAGGAATCTGAAATAATGAAAACAATGAACAATAATCTTACTCTCAAAATAGCAGCCGCGTTCTTGGTGTTTGCTGCGGTCGTTGGGTTTGTCTTTGCTCCGGCAGAGACAATCACCGTCAAAGGTTCTGATACGATGGTGCAGCTTGCACAGCGTTGGGCAGAAAAATATATGCAACAACATCCGGAAGTCAATATCCAAGTCACCGGTGGTGGTTCGGGTACGGGTATCAGTGCATTGATCAATGGGACAACCGATATTTGCGATGCTTCGCGCCCAATGAAAGACGCTGAGAAAATAAAACTTCGCGAACGTTACGGTTCAACCGGAATTGAAATTCGCACAGCGAAAGACGGCTTAACCGTGTATCTCAACGAGGGAAATTCGGTTAAAGAATTGAGCTTTGAGCAAATCCGTGGTATCTATACCGGGAAGATCAAGAACTGGAAAGAAGTTGGCGGAAGTGACGCATCGATCATTCTTTACGGACGTGAAAACAATTCAGGCACTTATGTATTTTTCAAAGAGCGAGTGCTCAATAATGAAGATTATGCAAGCTCAACTCAGACACTTCCAGGTACAGCTGCCGTTGTAAACGCTGTCAGCCATGATCCGAATGGTATCGGTTACGGTGGTGCAGGGTATGCAAAAGGTATTAAAGAATGTCTCGTCAAACTAACAGATGGCGACCAATCGTATGCGCCAACAGCTGAAAATGTTGCGAGCGGCAAATATCCGATTACTCGTTTTCTCTATATTTATCTTCGTCAGAAGCCGAGTGGTGTGTTACAAGATTATATTAAATGGATTCTTGGCGCTGAAGGACAGAGTGTTGTAAAAAACGCAGGTTTCTTCCCGGTTCGCTAAGTTTTGTGATGACATAAGTAATTCCCGAGGGGTAATCAATTCGATTGCACGCCCCTCGGGGAATTTACATTTATAGATGAAACATTATTACGAAACAATAACGTTACCATTAACTCAAAAACGATCGTGAGCAACCAAAAGCCCCCGTTGCAATTAGGAAAGAAAAGTAGAATCGGTGAGACCATCATCGAATCACTCATTCGTGGTTTGTCTTTTATTTCCATTATTGCGATCGTCTTGATATTCTTCTTTGTCTTCAAAGAAGCCTCACCCATTTTTTTTGGCAAGTCTGAAAAAGTCGTTACTCGCGATTCGACCTCTGCTGCGACTCATAACGAATCTTCTAAAACCGCCGGTACAATTGATAGCTCCTCAGCTACGATGAAAACGGTAGAGACGATCAAAGCGAAGAATGGCATCAAGGGTACAGAGGTGACCGTAAAAATGGATGCTGCCGGCAATAAAAAGAAATTTACCACCAGTGGCGGCACAGTCGAACAAGAAGTCTATGATCCGTTCGCTGATGACTCTGCTCCTAAGAAAGATACTACGCCCCCAAAAGCCACTCCCGCGAAACCGAAAGAAATAAAAAAAGAAGAACCCAAACCAATTGCGAAAAAAGAATCCTCCTCAACCAATCAAAAATATTCAACTACCAATGGTGGCTCCGTCGAACAAGAAGTCTATGATCCGTTTGCAGATGAAAAGGGTGGTATTGCAGTCATTCCGGGACAAAAAGATTCTAAAGTCAAATCTTCTTCTGATACAGGTTCAGTGGGGGATTCATCCGATCCGACAGCGATAGCACAAACAAAGTCACAAATTGATAGTAGTGCTCTTCAAGAATCAAAAGATTCTCTTGACCGTGCTCATGCCGGCGATTTCAGCAATTTACTTTTTGGTGATACCTGGCAGCCAGTTTCGAACGTTCCAAAGTTTGGATTTCTTCCATTGTTCATCGGTACACTCAAAGTTACATTGATCTCAATCATGTTTGGTGCACCATTGGCTATTCTTGCCGCTCTGTTTACCAGTACATTCGCACCCAAGTGGGCACGTGAAACGCTGAAGCCGATCATCGAGCTTCTCGCCGGTCTTCCGAGCGTGGTCGTTGGCTTCTTTGCGCTGATCGTGATGGCTACTATTTTTCAAGATCTTCTTGGATATCAATACCGGCTCAATTCTTTTGTCGGTGGCATCGCTATGAGTTTTGCTGTTATTCCCATTATTTATACCATTAGCGAAGACGCTCTGACGGCAGTGCCGAACTCACTTCGTGATGCGAGTACTGCGTTGGGCGCAACGAAGTGGCAAACAGCATTCAAAGTCGTGTTACCTTCTGCTATACCGGGTGTATTCGCGGCTGTTATTCTGGGTTTTGGGCGTGCCTTTGGCGAAACGATGATCGCCCTCATGGCGACCGGAAATGCAGCGATGAGCACGGCAAGCCCCTTTGATCCGATCCGTACATTTGCCGCAACGATCGGTGCCGAAATGGCAGAAGTAGTTTTTGGCGATCAACATTACAACGTTCTCTTCTTGATCGGAGCAATGTTATTCGTCTTTACATTCACATCCAATGCACTGGTAGAATTTTATGTCCGTAAGCGCCTCATTAGACGTATCCAAGGAAAATAGTCTGCTTGGTTCTACCTCGTTGAAACGCCGATTGATTGGCGGTATGGCAGGTGGTATCACAGGCTTTGCGGCAATGTTGATCGTGCTGATCGTTTTTACGATCGTGATCTCGGTCGTCATTGGTGGATATAAAAATATTACATGGGAGTTCTTGACCGAAGCTCCAAAAGAAGGCATGATGGAGGGCGGTATCTTCCCTGCTATTTTTGGTACGGTTATTATGACAATGTTGATGTCATTAATGGCGGTGCCCCTTGGAACGGTAACGGCAATTTATCTTTCCGAATTTGCAAAACCGACATCGATCTTTGCTCGATCAATACGTTTTGCCGTCAATACACTTGCTTCGATTCCTTCAATCGTGTTTGGATTGTTTGGCTTAGGATTCTTCGTTCAATTTGTAGGGTCGAGTATTGATTCTGTCACCAACCCCGGGACATTAGTCTGGGGACAGCCGAATATTTTGTGGGCATCAATGACCATGGGCTTGCTAACAATGCCGGTGGTAATTGTCTCGGTCGAAGAAGCCATCCGTACCGTACCAAAAGAGTGGCGTGATGCATCGCTTGCTTTGGGAGCAACCAGATTACAAACAATCAGAAAAATTGTGATACCCGGATCACTTTCCGGAATCTTAACCGGTATGATCTTGGCGATCAGCCGTGGCGCCGGCGAAGTAGCACCAATTCTTTTTACCGGTGCTGCGTTCTTTTTACCGCAGATACCCCACGCGCTCTCGAGCCAATTTATGCATCTTGGATACCATATATATATCTTGGCAACCCAATCGTCAAACGTCGAAAAAACAATTCCGTTGCAGTATGCAACAACGTTAGTGCTGCTTGCGCTGACATTTACGCTCAATCTTACGGCAGTAATACTGAGATCACGTTTACGTGGTAAATCACAATCTGCATAAATTTTCGAGAGAATTATCGTATGTTAGAAGAAATGCAAAAAGATCACTCTCAACAATTGCGCACCGAAATGCCGCCATTGCACCCTGATGAAGGATTCAACGCGCCAGTCAATACGCCGGTCAAAGTTTCGAGTCGCGGGCTAAATCTCTATTACGGAGAGAAGCACGCCCTGACCGATGTCTCGCTGGAAATACCTACCAATCGTGTGACAGCGTTTATCGGACCTTCGGGTTGCGGTAAATCGACGTTCCTTCGGACATTGAACCGTATGAACGACACAATCGTCGGATGTAAGATCACCGGCGAAGTCATTATGGACAGCGTTAATATTTACGATCCGCGTCTTGATGTGGTCGAACTTCGTAAACGTGTCGGAATGGTATTTCAAAAATCAAATCCATTTCCGAAATCCATTTGGGAAAATGTTGCCTACGGACCAAAGATCTTAGGCGAAAACAATAAATCAACATTAAATGAATTAGTCGAGCGCAGTTTGAAACAAGCTGCGTTGTGGGAAGAAGTCAAAGACCGTTTACAACACTCTGCTCTCGGTCTTTCGGGCGGTCAGCAACAGAGACTCTGTATTGCACGTGCGCTCGCAACAAGCCCTGAAGTACTGCTGATGGACGAACCGGCAAGTGCTCTTGACCCTATCAGTACTGCAAAGATCGAAGAGTTGATCTTTCAATTAAAAAGTAATTATACTATCGTGATTGTCACACACAATATGCAACAAGCTGCACGTGTGAGTGATATTACCGCATTCTTTTATCTTGGTGAACTCATCGAAGTCGGAAACACTCGTGATATGTTTACCAAGCCTGCAAAAAAACAAACAGAAGATTATATCACAGGAAGATTCGGATAAGATATGGAAATGTCAGAATTACAAACCCCTCGCATCCACCGCCATTTCGAAGACGAGCTTGAAAAACTTCGGGCGTTACTTATTCGGATGGGCTCGCTTGTCGATGAACAGGTCGAACTTGCTTCGCGAGCAGTGTTAATGACCGACCATGAGTCGGCTCGTTTTGTGCTCAAGCGCGAAACCCGTGTAAATGAGTATGATTTAATGGTTGATGCACTCTGCCAGCGCATCTTGGCACTTACTCAGCCTGTGGCAACCGATCTTCGTTTGCTTATCGCCGCAATGCGCATTGATTCTGAGTTCGAGCGTATTGGTGATATTGCTGTGAATATTGCGGAGCGTGTCTCGGTACTTGAAAACCAAGGTGATATGCTCGAAGGCACGGGCTTAAAAACAATGATGGATGAAGCACATCGAATGTTCCGTTTTGCCTTTGACGCTTTTATCAATAATGATGTAACCCTCGCGCGTTCGCTCTTCGACCGCGAAGCCGCTATTGATAGAATAGCGCATCGTGCTTTTGATCTGTTGATTGATGAAATGAAACGCGACCCCCTTCAGATCGAACCCGGTGCTCATGCGATGGCATTGCTTCGCCACGTCGAACGTCTTGCCGATCATGCGACCAACATTGCCGAGGACGTGATCTTCATCGTCGAAGCAAAGATGCTGAAGCATCAATCACAAGAAAAGCTTCCTTCGGCTGATGATTAGTATTTTTAATACCAGTAATACTAAAGGGTGGTTATTCCACCCTTTTTTTTATGACAGAATCAAAATCTTATGCTCGGCTTTCTTTCCAAGTTCGATAGCCCGAAACAGCGAGGATAATACCTCCGCCGATGATTGCCCATTTAGTGGGTGTTTCTCCTATTCCAAAATATACCCAAACCGGATTCAGGACGGGTTCGATCATTGACAGCAGGAGCGCATCAAGTGCTCTCACATAGTGAATACCATTAGTGAACAGTGCATAGGCAACACCGATCTGAAAAATACCAAGAAATGCAAGCTCGAATAATTCACTTGTTATATGTGGTATTGGGCTACTGAGCCCACCAAACCACAACCCCAACATCACCACGACGATGATGAGATGACCGATAATCACTGACTGCCATCTAACGGATTCATTGGTGTTTTCGTGTTTAAGTAGCAGCGCATAGCCTGCAAAACAGACACCGCTTATAAGTGCAAGAATGTTTCCAAGAACCGAAGAGGTATCAAACTTCCCCACAAAAAATAATGCCATCGCTGCTAGGGTCAGCATTACCGAGATGACATCAGCACGTTTGATTTTTGTTTTAGAAATCAGTGGCTCGAAGAAAAGAACATACACCGGAGCGGTATACTGTAAGAAGATTGCATTTGCGCTGGTTGTGAGTTTGGTCGCTAATACGAACAACACCAACAACCCCGCATACACAAAGGACATCAGCAGAGTTCGCGGCGAAAACCAATGTTCCCGATGAGCGGCAAGATCATTTTTGAAAGTGCGCCGATAAATTATATAGAGTGTAAGTGCCGCAAAACTGCTTCGCCACAACGAGACCCCGTAGCCATCAAGCGAAACAGATTTGATAAATAACCCACCCGTACTCCAGAGCAATGCTGCGAGCAAAATGAAATACGAACCACGACGGGTGTTGGAGGTCACGATATTATTTTTTGCTCCAACCGAGGCGGTCGCCTTCTTCGAGTATTGCTTTTAATTCGTCAATAGTAATCTTTTTTTTCTTGAGGAATGCATCGATCTCCTCTTGCTTGATACCCTCTTTGCGGAGAGGACGGAAATCATGAAAAATAATTACTACCTCATCCGGACTAAAGCGAGAAAGCATTTTTTCGTGCTCAGGTGTGCGGAGCCTTGCACGATCAATGATCAGTCCCGTATTGACATCTTTCGGCTCCTGAATGATCGAACCCGAGTCTATCACGAGCGGCTTGGCAAGTAATGTATCGCTCGCTTGTTTCGGTGTGTCGTTTTTGCTTGAACAGGATAGTGTGATGAAAGCAAGAATTATTATTATGTTCTTCATAAAAAGAAAACTTATTTTTTGGAATGATTATTCCGACGACACTGTAAAAAAATTTAATAATAGTGGAACTATCAATGTCATTTTATAACGATTTGTTTAGAACTAAGAGATGGGTAAATTGTTATCAGCCATTTGAGCCGTGCCTACTATACTCACGTATTAAGAAGCAGGGGTAATTATACATTTGAGCCAATTTACTATGAGACCCCTACGTTTCTTCAATGCATAATCAACACATTAGAAGGACAACGTAATGAAAATACCGTCAAAGCAAAACATACAGCCAAATAGTTATTCAAGTATGATTTCAGCTGCTTTAACATTGTTTTTACTTATTACACTTTTGGCTTCAAGCACTGTACAAGCCCAGTACGATGTGACAACAGAAGGCATTCAAACAACACAAGTTAGTGGTGCCCCAAACGCAGTATTACAAAATCAGTTACCAAATTGGGCGCAAAATACAATTGATGAGCAAGGGTTAACAAACGCTTTACATTTCAAGTATGGCGGTGGTGCGAACC
Organism: Bacteroidota bacterium; assembly: GCA_025363505.1. GTDB lineage: Bacteria > Bacteroidota > Ignavibacteria > Palsa-1295 > Palsa-1295 > JAFDZW01. The sequence goes on along the minus strand of JANYDV010000004.1, from coordinate 7,305 downwards.
CACAATATGTATTGATACCCCCAGTTACTTTCAATAATTGGAACCCTGGAATTCTCAGTAATGGAATTGTCAATACCGGAGAGCCGAAAATGCTAATAACGTATGAGAATAATGGTAATACCACTGCGCCTACAACTGATTTTGACTGCCAGGAAGCAGACCGTATAGGAGGAAAAAACAATCAAACTCTTGCCTCCTTTGATTGCAAGTCAATGTTTAATCAGGCAGACTCTGACGCACTATATCAATGTGCCATTGCCCTTTCACAAATTGGTGCACTTAACATGGCATTTGATTCGATGCGTGTATTTTGTGAGCGATATTCGTTAGTTTCAAATTCGATAATTTCGCTTCATGTCGGTGATGGTATAGGAAATTGTGGCGGTTACCCAATTGGAATTAAGCGTAAAACTAAATCAGGTTCTACACTATATCTTGCGTATAATTGGCTCGTTTACATGCAACCAAAAAATTCTGAATGCGGGCAATATCAAGCAGGTATTTTTAATGGACTTGCTACACTTCTTGGTCGAGAAGGTTTCAATGACCCTAATGAGCAGTGTAATATGTGGTGGAATTACATTCAACTCTGTCATGATCATGGTTGGAGAGATTCAATGCATTATGGTTTTATTCGTCAGACTCGTAAATACCAAACTCAAGATACCACCCCTTTCTATCTTTACACATATCCTTTGAAGTCACTACTTTCTGTTGCTCAGGAACATAATAACCCTGAGGATCTTATTGAAGCGTTACTTCAGCCAAACCCGACCATAAAGCAAACCACTTTGCAGTTGTCTTTAAATAAGAGTGCATGAATCAATGTAATTCTCTATGATATTCTTGGCAAAAATATGAAGCTATTGTTTAATGGTGCTCTCGAATCTGGACGACAGAGTATAGCAATAGATCTGAGTGGACTTTCATCTGGTGAATACTATGTCCGTATTCAATATGGCGGAAATAAAACAACCAAAAAGTTAATCATAAAATAGTAAAAAACCTATAGAATTATTTTTTATCAGCCGTGGGATAAGTCTCATGGCTGTTTTGTTTAACTACCATTCTTAGCAGATACTAATAATTGGGTTTGTTTTGTATACTTTTATAGATTAAAACATTATACTTATGAAATTTGTAACGCATCAAAAAGAACCTGCTTCGATCCCTCAGCCGAAAATGATAGAGATTTTTACTGAGAAATTTGGGAACAAGGATTTGCACCTCCCTTTTACACCGAAAGGCAGATTGGGGTTTTTGGTGGGCGAGAGTATTGTTGATCTCGAACAAGCCTCGCTCATGTTTGCTATGCATAATAATAGCAAACATTACAATACGCTGCCGAGCGACATCATCATATTCCTTGCTCTTGGTGATACTGCTATGACGAGCGCGAAAGAAGTATTTGGCTGGTGTATGGCAAAGACCGATGACGAGCTAAAATCATTGGGGATTTATATTGGTACAATGGCTAATACTCCGTTGCTTGCACCCGTGCCACGCCCGTCATCAATGCGCGATGGCTATGCATTCCGGCAGCACGTCGAAGCCGCGCGTCGGAATCGCGGGGTTGAGATGATTGCTGAATTCGATGAATTTCCGGTGTTCTATTTTACTAATCACCAAGCTGTTATTGGTCCCGGACCAATTGAAGTGATGCCTGAACATCTAAAAAAACTGGACTTCGAACTCGAAGCCTGTATCGTTATTGGCAAAGAAGGTCGTAACATCAAAGCCTCAGAAGCTGATGACTATGTGTTCGGATATATGGTAATGAACGACTGGAGTGCACGCTACCTGCAAATGGAAGAAATGAAACTTTCACTCGGACCCGCCAAAGGTAAAGACTTTGCAACAGCAATAGGACCGATACTTGTCACACGTGACGAGCTTGCCACAAAACGCATACCATCAGATGTTGGGGAGCGGTATGACCTTGCAATGAGTTGCCATATCGGCAATGAAGAAATCTCACGTGGTAACTTGAAAGATATGACTTGGACATTCGCTCAGATTATTGAGCGTGCAAGTTATGGCGTGACACTCTATCCCGGTGATGTGATCGGCTCTGGTACTGTGGGTACTGGTTGCTTCCTTGAGCTCAATGGCTCGAAAGTCTATGATAATCGGTGGCTTGGCATTGGCGATAAGATCACGTGCTCCGTCGAGATGTTAGGTGATTTGACGAATGAGGTTGTAGCGATGAAGTAGTATGATGGCTCCCTTTGGTTAATTCATTGTCATAAACATTGGTTATTTTTTAATACACCTGCAACAAGATTTTGGAGGTGTATTTTTTGTGCTATTTTGTAAGTTGCTAATTATCATAATTATCAATAGCTTATCGAATGTTTTGTCGTTTCCTCTAATTTGGCACGTTTTTTGCTTCTCTCATAAGAAAACCCTTTAATCATTCTCTGAATCATTTTCACAAATTAAACAAGGAAAATAATGATGTATAAACAACACAAACATCGAGTACTGCTCTTAACCCTCATTCTATCATGTGGTGCAGTACTTGCGACATTATCTGGTTGTTCAAGCTCTACGACTCCGTCAGATAGCTCCACCGTTACTATGCAATCGGAATTTACCGGGACGCATGTGACTCCTGGAATTATCAGAAGCGGTTCGGGCTCTCAGATACAAGGGCAACATGGTTTAGTCGTTGACTCACTTCAAATAACAAGTGCCAAAATATTCATCAAAGACATTAAACTTCATCACCAAGAAAATGACTCTTTGGATGACAGCCATAACGAAACAATCAAGGTCGGACCATTCGTCGCAGAATTTAATTCTGCCGGTGGACAAATCTTGACAACAGCCGTGATCCCACCGGGTACGTATGATCGAATCAAATTAGAGATACACAAATTTGATAAAGATAATGATAAGCATGATGATCTTGATAAAAATGATTCGGCAAACGTATTCAAAGATCCGAAGTATTATACCTTTATCATTAGTGGTTATGTATGGGTTGGCGGCGTAAAAAGCCCGTTCACTTATTACTCAAAAGTAACTGCAAATATTATGTGGCATTTCCCACAAATGATTACTCTCGGTGCCGGGTCAGCCCAGACACTGATTATGAAGCTCGATCCTGTTTATATGTTCCAAATAATCGGCTTTGCACTTGATCCGCGTGATCCAAAGAATCAAGCAAGTATTGATTTTGCTATCAAGAGCTCGATTAAGTTCATCGCGAAATTCTAACTCATTATCATTAATAAAAAAGTCTCCAGTCGTATGGAGACTTTTTTATTTTAAACTTTTTGCTTTCGTCAGCCCTTTAAGTTTTCGATATTCTAGAATCACCATTGTCAAGACGAATGTATCAAAACTCATCAAGATACATACACCCCAAAAAAAGTGAAAGAGGATGCGGTATGCTTCGATTGAGAGAATGATACCGAAACCGACAAATGCAAACGGGAATACCCACAATTTTTCTTTGAGCAAACCATATACTAACCCAAGTTTTATCACTGCGTGGCTGAGCATATACATACTCACAATGAGGGTTGTACTTACCGAAAGATTTTCTGCTTCATGATGCAAAAAATGTGCGATGACATTATTGGGATTGGAGGAGAAAAGGTGGCGTGTCAGGAAATTCATCCAACTACCGAGGGTTTGGGGTTCAATAAACAATAATAGTGAACCACCGATAAGCTGCAACATACCATCAAAGCCTTTGATAAAAAGACTTATACGAAAAGCACGGTCAATTAATGATCGTGATACAGGAGGTTGATCGATGCTTGTTTCAGGCTTTACCATCAGTCACGATACCGTGAGCTTAGAAGAATTTTCCGAATTGAAAATGCGTGTGCCACCCGCTCGGTGGACCGAATGGTGTGATACTATCGAAACCATACCCCAAATCAAGACCGATAAGCCCAACAGCCGGTACTTGCAAACGAGCACCAACACCGAGTGACCGTTTGAGATTAAATGGATCGGCATAGGAAAAATTATTCCAAACATTTCCTGCTTCTGCAAAGGCGATCAAGAAGATCGGTATCGGTTCGCGAGCTACTTGAAAACGTAACTCTGCGGCAAAACGCATATACGCGTCGCCACCTTGTGCAAAGTTTGAGCCTGATGAATGCAAGGTACCAATAGACGCATCGTCATAGCCACGAAGTGCGATCGTATTAAAACCACTGGTCAAGCCCGAGCCACCCATCACGAAACGTTGCTGTGGTGGCACGAACGGTGTACTCGAAATCCCGCCAAGATCACCGATCTCGCCGGTGGTGACCAGTACAAATTTATTTGTTGGGTTAAAACCGAAGAGTGTATTGTAAAACTTCATCGTCAAACCCAGACGATAATAATTTGCCGGTTGATTCGGCGCAACCACACTTGGCGGCAAGTATGCAATTTTCGTCAAGAACGAAAATTCAGATCCCGTACCCGGAAAGAGTGGATCATCGATCGAGTTGCGAGTAATTACTTGCGAAAGACTGAGTTCATCATTAACACCAACCGGATAATATCCACCGCCGGTGATGATGTCGGTGTGCGAAGCACTAAGGCTCCAATCACCTCTAAAGAAATCATCAGGAAAACGGAAGCGCCGACCGATAGAGATCGTGGCGCCGGTAACCTTCTGATTATAATACACATTACTTTGTGAATTATACACCGAAAAGCCAAGCGAAGTTGGCTCTTGAAACAGCCACGGTTCGTTGAAGCTGAGCGAAATCGTACGATAACTTTGTTGCCCAAATTCTGCCGAGACAGAAAATATCTGTCCCGCACCGCCATGAAGCGGGTCGGCAATATCAAAATTATTGAACGACACACCGACCGACCCAGTCAAGCCCAGTGCGCCACCATAGCCTACTGATGCATTGAACGTATCGCTCGATTTTTCTTCGAAGTTATAGATCACATCAAACGACGTTGCATCGGCAACAGGCTTGACGTCAGGCTGTAATTTTTCTTGGTTAAAATAATTCAGTTGTGCAAGCTGGCGAAGTGAGCGGATGATTGCCGAGCGGCTGAACGCATCTCCGGGGCGAGAATATAACTCACGACGAATCACATAATCTTTGGTCTTGGTGTTGCCGGCAATTTCGATATTGCGAAAATAGTGGCGTTTGCCTTCTTGAATACGAATGGTGATATCAACCGAGTCAAGACCAACAACTGTCGCATCTGGGGCAACATTTGCCAGATAGCCGCGATCATAATACAGCGAACCTACGTCGTTAAAATCGGCTGTTGGTCCTTTGAGATTCAGCTCAACTTTTTCGAGATTATAGACGTCGCCTTTCTTAAATCCAAATGCACGGCGTACTTCGTCTTCGGAAAAAACATCATTACCGGAAATAGAAATATTACGAATGTAATAGAGCTGACCCTCATAGAGATTAATATGAATATTCAGATCAGAGCCGTCAGTCACCCAAACTGAATCCGACAAGATTGCCGCATCACGAAAGCCGTGTGCGCGGTAATAGCTCAGGAGCTTTTGCTTGTCAGCATCATACTTTTTTTCATCGAACGAACCGCTGGTAAAGATTTTGTACCACCGTTTTTCATGTGTGTCGTCAAAACTCGAACGCAGATCACCGGTGGTAACTTTTTCGTTGCCGGTAAAATCAATATGTCGGACCGTGACCTCAGTACCTTCGTTGATTGTGAAGATCAATCGAACTTTATTACTTTGCTCGTCGAACGGTACTGTGCGATCAGAAATATCTACAAAATTATAGCCTTCTTTGATATAAGCGGCTTTGATCTTTTGTTTTGCGCCTTGCACTTCCCACGGGCGCAAAAACTCGTTTTTATAAAACGAATATGCTTTTTGAATGTCAGTGGTCGAAAGATGTTTGTTGCCTTCGATGATGACCGAGTCAATTCGAGGAAATTCTTTTACTTTGATCGCAATAAATACACCGGTCGTACCATCGGTTTGAGGGCTGATCTTTGCGATATCAATATGTACATCAGCATAAATATTTTGCTGCCAGAGCCTGTCAATAGCACGCCGGAAGGCATCACTGGGGATGACAAACTTATCTCCTTTATGAAGCAGACTTTGGGAGATAATTGTCTCGGCATTACCTGAGACATTCCCTTCGACCGAAAGACCGAGGATGGTGTATTCTTGATCGGCAGATTGTGCGAAGACATTTGGAGCATCCAAAAAGAGACACAGCATCAGCACCGAAAATACTATCGTCGTAAATTGCTTCATTCTATTGCTTATGTGAGAGAGTTCAGATCTTACCTTTGGTCAGTGCACCGACGATCTGTTTGATATACGAAGAATGCTCTTTGGGTACGTCATCCTGCGATTTAAGTTGCGCCCCGGTCATTCCGTAGCGCCGTTCTCGGCTTTGATAGTTTCGAACCGCTTCATACAAATGCTCACGCCGGAAATCGGGCCAAAAGACTTTTGTAATATACATTTCGCTATATGCCATTTCCCATAACAAAAAGTTTGAGAGCCGCATTTCACCTGATGTACGGATCATCAAGTCGGGGTCGGGCATTTCGGAGGTTGTCAGGTATGACTTAACCAGCCCGTCATTCACATCTTCGGGCGAAAGCTTGCCTCGGCGCACATCAAGTGCCATCAGTTGCATTGCTCGGACGATATCCCATCTGCCGGAGTATGACAGCGCTAGCGTAAGGGTCAGACGGTTATTTCCCGAAGTTTTCTCGATAGCATCAAACAGGTCTTGCTGTACTTCTTTCGGGAGGGCGTTGGTTTGCCCGATGGTCGCCAAACGGACGCCATTTTCGCGCATCTCATCTATTTCTTCATGAAGCATCTTCCGTAGCAGGCGCATTAGCATCGCGACTTCTTTGCGCGGGCGTTTCCAGTTTTCGGTGCTGAACGCATAGAGCGTCACATAACGAATACCAAGCTCGCGAGCGGCGCGGGTAATGTCACGAACCGATGTAATACCGGCTTGATGACCCACGACCCGCGGGAAGTTGCGCTCCTCAGCCCAACGTCCATTGCCATCCATAATAATAGCCACGTGCTCTGGAATGCGACCACGAGAAATAAGCTCTTGCTGGACGTGTTTGTCCTCCGAGCTTTGTTCATAAATGCCGGGTTTGAAGATATTTCTGAGAAACGACAAAGTAGTTATTCCTTACCGCCATAATATGCCAAAATAAGGCAAATGGTTCGGAAAAAATGTGGGACTAAGCAGACGGTAATTTTATAATTCCATTTTTACTTTCAAAGCAAAGTTCTGTCCATTAATCAGTGTAATTTTTTAATGGTATCAAATCGCTTTGGCGATGAGTGCTTCGGCTTCGGTTTTG